>PWIZ01000342.1 GCA_003560175.1 Halomonas sp.
ATCGTCAACCTCGCCGGCGAATCCATCGCCGCCAAGCGCTGGAGTGACGACCAGAAGAAGCGGCTGATCGACTCGCGGGTCAATATTACCCGCGATCTCGTCATCCTCTGCGAGCAGCTCAAGGCCAGCGGCAACCGCCCCCCTCAGGTGATGGTGTCGGCCTCGGCGATGGGCTTCTACGGCGACCAGGGGGATCGTGAGGTCAGCGAGGAGACCTCGCCCCATGACGAATTTGCCCACCGGCTCTGCAAGCGCTGGGAGGACACCGCCCGGGAGGCGAAGGACTTCGGCACCCGGGTGGTGCTGCTACGCATCGGCCTGGTGCTAGACGCCGGCGGCGGCAGCCTGCAGAAGATGCTGCCGCCCTTCAAGCTGGGGCTGGGTGGACGCTTCGGCGACGGCAAGCAGTTCATGCCCTGGGTCCATCGCGAGGATCTGGTGCGGGCTATCCTCTTCCTGCTCGACAACCCCGAGGTCGAGGGGCCCTTCAACGGCAGCGCCCCGCACCCGGTCACCAACGCCGAGTTCGCCCGCACCCTGGCCAAGGCGCTCAAGCGTCCGGCGGTCCTCCCGGTGCCGGCGATCGTCCTGGAGACCGCCCTCGGCGAGATGTCGCGGCTGCTGCTCACCGGCGCCGACATGCGCCCGAAGCGCCTCCAGGAGGCCGGTTTCCAGTTCCAGTTCGAGACCCTGGAAGCCGCCCTGGCGGATATTCTGGGCTAGCGTGCCTCTTCCCCCACCGTCACGATCACCCTCACCGAATCCAGGCGCAGGCGCGTGCCCTCGATGGCCTCGTCCAGCGCCTGACGCTCGGCGCGCAGCGCTTCGAGCTCGTCGTCGCGTACTGCCGGGTTGTGGCGCGCCAGGGCGGTGAGGCGCGCCAGCTCGCCGTCCAGTTCCTCGCGCATGCGCACCTGGGCCGCTTCGGTGACCGAGGGCAGCTCGCGCTCCGCCTCGACCTCGCCGCGGTCGATCAGTTCGCGCAGCACCTCCAGGCGGCTGCGGATCAGATCCCGGGCCATGGCCTTCTTGACCTTCCGCAGGTTCCTGGAGAGCCCGGTAAAGGAAATCCTGTCGGTCAGGTTGGCGCCGGACTCGTCGAGCAGCACGCGCACCGCGGTGGGCGGCAGGAAGCGGTTGAGATGCAGCTTCCGGGGCGCCGGGCAGTGGGTGCGAAATACCAGTTCCACCATGATCCGCCCGGCGGGCAGCGTCGGGTGCTTGAGCAGCGCCAGGGCGGTATTGCCCATGGTGCCGTCCAGTATCCGCCCCATCATCTCGCGCAGCAGCGGATGCTCCCAGGAGAGCCGTTGGACGTCATCCCGGGCCAGCGCGTGCCGCCGCGAGAAGGTCGCCGAGAAGCCCTCTTCGCCCTTGGCGAGGCCGGGCAGGCCGTCGAGCATCTGGGGACTGGGTTGCAGGTGCTGGATGCCGCTTCCCAGCTCCTGGCTGTCGACCCCGAAGATGTCCAGCGCCAGTTCCAGGTAGCGGGGCAGGGCGCGGTCCTCGTCCAGCTCGCGGATCGCCGCCGCCACCGCCTCGGCGCGATCACCGCGGCAGGCGTTGAGCTCCAGCAGGCGGTTGCGCCCGGCGTCATGCTCGGCCAGGCGGCTCTCGAACAGCGCCCGGGTCTCCTCGATCACCTCTTCCATGGCGTCGTTGTCGAGCAGCGCTTCCGCCAGGGTATCGCCGAAGGCGGCGAAGATATCGCTGCCGATGCCGTGGGGGGCGTGAAAGGCGTCCATGCCGTCGCGGTACCAGCGCAGCAGCTTCTCGCCGGGGCTGGCCTCGAACACCGGCACGTGAAGCTCGATGGCGTGGCGCTGGCCGATGCGGTCCAGGCGACCGATGCGCTGCTCCAGCTGGTCCGGGTGAAGGGGCAGGTCGAACATCACCAGGTGGCGGCAGAACTGGAAGTTGCGCCCCTCGGAGCCGATCTCCGAGCAGACCAGCACCTGGCAGCCCTCCTCCTCGTCGGCGAAGGCCGCCGCGGCGCGGTCCCGCTCCACCAGCGAGAGCCCCTCGTGAAACACCGGGGCGTGGTAGCCGCCCAGCACGCGCAGCGCCTGGGCCAGACCCTGGGCGGTCTCGCGGTCGTGGGCGATCACCAGCACCTTGTCGCCGGCCAGGCCATCGTCGCCGTCATCGGCCAGGCGCTCCAGCAGCCAGTGGACGCGGGTGTCGACCTGCCACCAGGGCTCCTCGTTGAGCGGGTCGTCGATCAGTGCCCGGTACATGGCGTCCGGGTAGATCAGCACCTCGGGGTGGTCGAGGCCGGTCTCGATCAGCAGCTCGTCCAGATAGTCCTCGTCGCGCTCCAGCCTGCGCAACACTCGCCGGTAGGCCGAGGGCAGGGCCAGTTCGGTGACGTGCAGGCGGCGCTCGGGGAAGCCGCCCACGTGGCGGCGGCTGTTGCGGAACATCACCCGCCCGGTGCCGTGGCGATCCAGCAGCTGCTCGCGCAGCTGGTCGCGGGCCGCCTCGTGCTGCGCCTCGTTGGCCTCGGGGTTGGCCAGGGTGTCGAGCAGCGCCAGGCTGTCGGACTCATCGATCACCGCGGCGACCCGCTCGCGGTCGGCGGCCGCGCCGGGCAGGCGCTCCAGGGCGTCGATCGCCTCGGCCACCTCCACATAGTGGAACTCCTCCTCGCGGAAGCGCGCCAGGCTGTGGTAACGGTCCGGGTCGAGCAGGCGCAGGCGGGCGAAGTGGCTGGCCAGACCCATCTGCTCCGGGGTGGCGGTCAGCAGCAGCACCCCCTCGCTCTCGCCGGCCAGGCGCGCCACGCAGGCGTAGCCGGGGCCGACCAGTTCCTCGCTCCAGTCCAGGTGATGGGCTTCATCGACGATCAGCAGGTCCCAGGCGCAGGCCTGGGCCTGGGCCTGGCGGTGGGGGTTGGCGAACAGCCAGTCCTGGCTGGCCAGGATGATCTGACCCGCCTCGAAGGGGTTGGTGTCGCCGTGGGCCTGACTCTGCTGCTCGTCGAGCAGGGTCACCTCCAGGGCGAAGCGGCGCAGCAGTTCCACCAGCCACTGATGGCAGAGGCTCGCCGGCACCAGGATCAGCGCCCGATCGGCGCGACCGGTGAGCAGCAGGCGGTGCAGGATCAGGCCCGCCTCGATGGTCTTGCCCAGCCCTACCTCATCGGCCAGCAGCACCCGCGGAGCGTGGCGGCGGGAGACCTCGTCGGCGATGTAGAGCTGGTGGGGAATCAGGTCGATGCGCGGCCCGGCCAGGCCCAGCGCCGGGTTCTGCTCGATGCGGTGGTGGTGATGCAGGGTGCGAAAGCGCAGGTCGAACCAGTCATTGCGGTCCACCTGGCCGGTCAGCAGACGGTCGCGGGCCTGGTCGAACTGCGTGGTGTCGGCCAGCCGCGCCTCGGGCAGCTCGTGCAGCTCGCCCTCTGCGTCCTCGCCGATATAGACGATCAGCCCGTCCAGCTCCTTGGTGTCGTCCACGATCAGGGTCCAGCCCTCGGCGTCGTGGATGCGGTCGCCGCTGCCGAATACCACCCGGGTCAATGGGGCCTGGCGGCTGCTGTAGGTGCGGGTTTCCTGGCTGGCGCCAAACAGGACGGTAAC
>PWIZ01000406.1 GCA_003560175.1 Halomonas sp.
AGTCGCCGGGCGACGATATCGTCCGCGGGCGCCTCCCGAGCGGGTCGTGACCGGCGTCAAGGCCCAGCGGGCAGGCACTCGACGCCGTGATTGGGCAGCGGGCGCGGAGGGGCCTGGAAGTGAGCGTGGAACTCTGCCAGATGCTCCCGGACAAAGCGCAGGAAGAGCTCGGTGACCGGAGTGGGGAAGCGCTCACGCGGGTAGACGGTGCACCAGGAGTGGCGCAGGGGAAAGCCGGGGAGTGCCAGCTCTTTCAGCAGCCCCGCCTCGAGCTCCAGGCGCACGGCGAGGCGCGGCAGCACGGCGACGCCGAGCTGTGCCATTATCCCCTGCTTGACCGCCTCGTTGGTGCCGAGCTCGATGCGATGGGGCAGGCTGACGTCCTGTTCGGCGGCCAGCTCCTCGAAGGCGCTGCGCACCCCGGAACCGGGTTCGCGCATCAGCACGTAGTGGCGGGCAAAGTCTTCCAGGGTGGGGGCGGCGGCCTGCAGCAGCGAGTGGCCCGGCCACACCAGCGGAATCATTTCGTTGTCGAGGATCGGCATGAACACCAGCTCCCGGTCCTCGGGCACTCGGGCCATGATCACCAGGTCGTCGCGCCGCTCGGCGAGGCGCTCCAGCGCCTGGCTGCGGTTGCACACCTTGAGGCGCACCTGGACATTGGGGTAGTGGGCGCGAAAGCGGGCAAGCAGGTAGGGCACCACGTACTGGGCGGTGGAGACCGCCGCCAGGTTGAGCTCGCCGCGGATCGTGCCCGACATATCCGAGAGCGCCATCTGCAGCCGCGAGACCTGGCCGAAGATGGCCAGCACCGAAGCCGCCAGGGCGTCCGCCGCCGGCAGCACGTGCAGTGTCTTGCCGGCATACTTGAAAAGCGGCTGGCCCAGGGCATGCTCCAGCTGGCGGATCTGGGCGCTGACCGCGGGCTGGGTCAGCCCCAACTGCTCCGCGGCCCGGGAGTAGGAGTGCTGATCGTGAACCGCCTGGAATACTTGCAGCTGACGAAATGTCAGCTTGTTGAGCAGCTTGGGAGTGGTCATGATCGTCTGCCGGATGGGCGCCGCCGGCCTCCTGTCGATTCGACACCCATGCTAGCACTGCCTTTCACACCGGGGCCATCGTCAAGGAGGCAACCCCCACATGCGCATCTTCAGCCTTCCCGAGCCCGGGGCGCCGCCTGCCCGGATCGCCCTGGCCGCCGTCGGGCTTGGCGGCCTTCGGGTTCGCCAGGCCGCTGCCGAGCTGGGCCTGGTGTGTCTGGTCGCCGCCACCTCCGATGAGCCCGCCGCCGCGCTGGTGGAGCGCGCTCTGAGAGCCGGCTGTAAAGCGCTGCATCCCGGCGAGGTCGACACCGCTCGTCAGCTCGCGCTGGCCAGGGCCTGCCGAGGCGCTGGACTCCCCTTCGTGGGGCCTCGCCTGGCGCTGATCGAGGCCATGCAGGATGGCGCAGCGGTCCGGGCCTTGCTGCGCGAGGCGGGCGTCCCGATGGCCGAGGAGGGCGCGCCCGGGAGACGGGTCGAGCTGGCGGTGCTCTGCGACCACCTTGCCCGTGTTCGCTGGCTGGCGGTGCGGGAGTCATTCGGCAGCGTCCTGATCAAAGCCCCGGCGACCTGGCTGACGCCCGAACAGCGCCTCTACCTGGGCCAGCTGGCCGTTCAAGGGTTGGCCGGTCTCGATCTCAGCGGGATCGTGACCCTGCGCTTTGCGCTGCAGGAGAATCGCCTGGGATTCTGCGATATGCACCCTGGGTTGACCGGCCGAGAGGCGCTTGACGAAGCGCTGACCGGCCTGGACCCGGCGGTGGCTCAACTGCGCCTGGCGGCTGGCGACCGCCTGCGCGAGCACCAGGCCTCCCTGGTGCCGAGCGGTCATGCCCTGCAGTGGCGCTGCGCTCCCGGGGCAGCGGCGGGCATCAGCGGCGGCCCGGGCCTGCGCCTGGATCGCGCCCCAGAAACCGATGGAGAAGCGCGTCTCACGGCCTGGGGGCGTACCCCTGATGAGGCTCGGCGCCGCGGACAGCGGGGCCTCGAAGAACTGCTTGGTACAGAGAGTGCCGTGTCGTTGATGCGAGCGCTGAACATTGAATAGCGTCGTCAGTCAGGGAGTTTTATCCTCGCCGAAACGTAAAAAATGCGTTATATTGCGATGCAGCAAAGGGCGCGGTATCACCGCACCCATTTTTCTATCCTCTGACCGCAATGCCAGGAGCTCGCGATGAATCTTCCGATGCCGACTCCCCCGGCCGCCACGCTGACGCTGCTCGACCCCTTCGGGTTCGGGCGCGCCGCGGGCCGCTACTGGTTGGATGCCTTCGAGCGCAGCGTGCTTTTCATGGACGTGATGCGCGAGCGTGGTAACCAGTACCTCGAACACATCGAACAGACCCGCCCCAGCGTGCTGGGCTTCGAGTCCGAGGTGCTGATGGACGGTCGCGACCTCTCGCGTCCAGTCAACTATGAGCTGCTGCGGATCCTGCCCCCCGTCAGCTACCCCACCGACCCGCTGATGCGCCCCTTCGTGGTGGTCGACCCCCGTGCCGGTCACGGCCCGGGGATCGGCGGCTTCAAGCCCGACAGCGAGCTGGGCGTGGCGCTGCGTGCCGGTCACCCCTGCTATTTTATCGGCTTTTTGCCCTACCCGGAGCCGGGTCAGACAGTGGAAGACGTGGTGGAGGCGGAGATTGCCTTCGTGCGCCATGTCAATCACCTCCACAGCGAACGCGGTGTCGAGAAGCCGATGGTGGTGGGCAACTGTCAGGCCGGCTGGCAGATCATGATGGCCGCGTCCCTGGAGCCCAACCTGTTCGGGCCGATCCTGATTGCGGGTGCGCCACTCTCCTACTGGGCCGGCGAGCGCGGTAAAGCCCCGATGCGCTATGCCGGCGGCATGTCCGGCGGCAGCTGGATGACCTCATTAGCCAGCGATCTGGGCGATGGCCAGTTCGATGGCGCCACGCTGGTGCAGAACTTCGAGAGCCTCAATCCGGCCAACACCCTCTGGAGCAAGCAGTACCGGCTCTATGCCAATATCGATACCGAGGACGAACGCTACCTGGAGTTCGAGCGCTGGTGGGGCGGTCATGTGGTGCTCGGCGGCGACGAGATCCAGTACATCGTCGACAACCTTTTCATCGGCAATCGTCTGTCCACTGCCCAGCTGGTGACCTCCGACGGCCGGCGCATCGACCTGCGCAACCTGCGCTCGCCGGTGGTGGTGTTCTGCTCCAAGGGCGACGATATCACGCCGCCGCCCCAGGCACTGGGCTGGGTTCGCGACCTTTACAAGGGCGCTGATGATATCGTGGCCAGCGAGCAGACCATCGTCTATTGCGTCCATGACACCACCGGCCATCTGGGCATCTTCGTGTCGGGCAGCGTCTCCCGCAAGGAGCACGCCGAGTTCACGGCCAACATGGACTACATCGACGTGCTGCCCCCGGGGCTCTACGAGACCACCGTCTCCGAAGCCGCCCAGCGGGACGACGTCATCGAGCGCGACTATCTGCTGGAGTTTACCTCTCGCACCATCGAGGAGCTCGATCAGGTGGTGCAGCCCAGCGCCGAGGA
>PWIZ01000205.1 GCA_003560175.1 Halomonas sp.
CGCTACGAGCTGCCCCAGGTGATGTTCATGCGCGTTGCCATGGGCCTGGCGCTCAACGAAGAGGACCGCGAGGCGCGGGCCATCGAGTTCTACGAGCTGCTCTCCCGCTTCGACTACATGGCCTCCACCCCGACCCTGTTCAACGCGGGTACCGTGCGCAGTCAGCTCTCCTCCTGTTATCTGACCACCGTGCCCGACGAGCTGGACGGCATCTACAGCGCCATCCGCGACAACGCCCTGCTCTCCAAGTGGGCCGGCGGGCTCGGCAACGACTGGACCCCGGTGCGCGCCTTGGGTGCCTGGATCAAGGGCACCAACGGCAGAAGCCAGGGCGTGGTGCCCTTCCTCAAGGTGGTCAACGACACCGCGGTGGCGGTCAACCAGGGCGGCAAGCGCAAGGGAGCGGTGTGTGCCTATCTGGAGACCTGGCACCTGGACATCGAGGAGTTCCTCGAGCTGCGCAAGAACACCGGTGACGACCGCCGCCGCACCCACGACATGAACACCGCCAACTGGGTGCCGGACCTCTTCATGAAGCGGGTCTTCGAGGATGGCGAATGGACGCTTTTCTCACCCTCTACCTGTCGGGATCTTCATGACCTCTACGGCGCCGCCTTCGAGCAGCGCTATGAGGAGTATGAGGCGATGACCCGCTCAGGCGAACTGATGCTGTTCAAGCGGGTGCGCGCCAAGGACCTGTGGCGCCGAATGCTCTCCATGCTGTTCGAGACCGGCCACCCCTGGATCACCTTCAAAGATCCCTGCAACCTGCGCAGCCCCCAGCAACACGCCGGGGTGGTGCACTCCTCCAACCTGTGCACCGAGATCACCCTCAACACTTCGGCCGATGAGATCGCGGTGTGCAATCTCGGCTCGATCAACCTGGCCCAGCACGTGGTGGATGGCGTCTTCGATGGCGAGAAGCTGAGGCGCACCGTGCGCACCGCGGTACGCATGCTCGACAACGTTATCGACATCAACTATTACGCGGTGCCTCAGGCCAAGCGCTCCAACTTCAGGCACCGCCCGGTGGGGCTGGGCATCATGGGCTTCCAGGACGCCCTCTACGCCCAGGACATCGCCTACGCCTCCGATGCTGCCGTGGCGTTTGCCGACCGCTCCATGGAGCAGGTCAGCTACCACGCCATCGAGGCCTCCAGCGACCTGGCCGCCGAACGCGGCCGCTACGAGAGCTTCGAGGGCTCACTGTGGAGCCAGGGCATACTGCCCATCGACTCCCTCGAGAGACTCAGGGTCGAGCGCGGTGAGCAGTATCTGGAGGTAGACACCTCTACCACCCAGAAGTGGGAGCGCCTGCGCGAGAAGGTCACCGGCCAGGGCATGCGCAACTCCAACGTGATGGCCATCGCCCCCACGGCGACCATTTCCAATATCTGCGGCGTTACTCAGTCCATCGAGCCCACCTATCAGAACCTCTTCGTGAAATCGAACCTCTCCGGCGAGTTCACGGTGGTCAACGCCCATATGGTCAAGGATCTCAAGACCCGCGGCCTGTGGGACGAGGTGATGATCAACGATCTCAAGTACTACGACGGCTCGGTGCAGCCCATAGAACGCGTCCCCGCCGACCTCAAGGCCAAGTACGCCACCGCCTTCGAGGTGGAGCCGAAGTGGCTGGTGGAGGCCGCCGCACGGCGCCAGAAGTGGCTCGATCAGGCCCAGTCGCTAAACCTCTACATCCAGGGGGTCTCCGGCAAGAAGCTCGACGTGACCTACCGCATGGCGTGGCTGCGCGGCCTCAAGACCACCTACTACCTGCGCGCCCTGGGCGCCACCTCGGTGGAGAAGTCCACCGTGGCACGTGGCAGCCTCAACGCGGTGAGCAATGCCACACCGGAACAGGCGCCGACCGCCAGCCCGGCCCCGGCGGCAGACGAGCCGCGGGGTGTGGAGGACTTCCTGACTGGCAGGGCCGGCACGGGCTCGCGGGCACCGAGCGCCTCGGATATCGACGAGCTGGGCTGCGAAGCCTGCCAATAAAGCGGTAAGCCGGAAGCTGTAAGCCTTAAGCAAAACCAGCCCCCGGCCCACCATTTACCATGCCGGCACAGACCGAGTGCCGGCCGTCGCCTGAAAGACGACCGGGAGAGAGACAGATGCTGAACTGGGACGAGTTCCACGAAGACGACAACGCCGTCGCCGAGGCGCCGGCCGTCAAGGCCGCACCGGCCCCGACCACCAAGCCGGAGACACCGCAGGAGGAGGCTCGGCCCGAGGCCGTTGCCGAGAGCCGCGGTAGCTATCAGGTGGCCGAGGGTGACCGCCTGGCGCGGGCCCGCAAGTCCCTGGAAGAGCTCGACGTGGCCGCCGGTCTCGAGGAGCTCGAGATGGGCGCGGCGCGCATCGAGGTCGATGACAAGCAGATGATCAACGCTCGCGCCGACCTCAACCAGCTGGTGCCCTTCAAGTACGAGTGGGCCTGGCAGAAGTACCTGGACGGCAGCGCCAACCACTGGATGCCCCAGGAAGTGAATATGAACGCCGACATCGCCCTGTGGAAGAGCCAGGAGGGCCTGACCGCTGACGAGCGGCGCATCGTCGAGCGCAGCCTGGGCTACTTCTCCACCGCCGATTCGCTGGTGGCCAACAACCTGGTGCTGGCGCTCTACCGCCTGATCACCAACCCAGAGTGCCGCCAGTATCTGCTGCGCCAGGCCTTCGAGGAGGCGATCCACACCCACGCCTACCAGTACTGCGTGGAGTCGCTGAGCATGGACGAGGGGGCGGTCTTCAACATGTACCGCGAGGTGCCCTCGGTGGCCGCCAAGTCCGCCTGGAGCCTCAAGCACACTCAGTCCCTGGCGCGCCCGGACTTCAACACCGGCACCCCGGAGACCGACCAGGAGCTGCTGCGCAACCTGGTGGCCTTCTACTGCGTCACCGAAGGCATCTTCTTCTACTGCGGCTTCAGCCAGATCCTCTCCATGGGGCGGCGCAACAAGATGACCGGCGTGGCCGAGCAGTTCCAGTACATCCTGCGCGACGAGTCCATGCACCTGAACTTCGGCGTGGACATGATCAACCAGATCAAGATCGAGAATCCGCACCTGTGGACTCCCGAGTTCCAGGACGAAGTGACCCAGATGATCCTCGAGGGCACCGAGCTCGAGATTGCCTATGCCCGGGACACCATGCCCCGCGGCGTGCTGGGCATGAACGCGGCGATCATGGAGGAGTACCTTCATTTCATCTGCAACCGCCGCCTGGCCCAGATCGGCCTCAAGGAGCAGTTCCTCGGCGCCCAGAACCCCTTCCCGTGGATGAGCGAGATCATCGACCTGCGCAAGGAGAAGAATTTCTTCGAGACCCGTGTCACCGAGTACCAGGTCGGCGGCGCGCTGAGCTGGGATTAAGGGCGAGGGTTGCCTGACTCTGCCCTGTGCAGCAGGGCCGGCGCCTTCGGGTGCCGGTCCTTTTCCTGGCCCGGGGTTGTCTCGGGTCTGGTCGCGCTCTACGTTAAGAGACAGGATGTCAGCGACATGACAGGAGGCGATATCATGAAGAAACGGATCGGCAGAAGCGTGATCACGCGGGTCTATGTGCCAGCCCATACCCGCGACCTGCCCAACGGCGAGCGGGTGACGATACCGGGCCATTACAAGGCCCCGCCGTCGCGGCGATAGCCGGCCGCCTCCTGTCATGCAGCAGCCCATCGTCGGCTATCACCGCGACGAAGAAGGCGACTGGGTCGCGGAACTTGCCTGCGGCCACAATCAGCACGTGCGACACAAGCCCCCCTGGACCGAGCGCCCCTGGGTGCTCAGCGCCGGGGGACGGCGCTCCCGGCTAGGACTGGAGCTTGGCTGCGTGAAATGCGCCCGGGGCGATCCATGCGACATCCCATGACGCCCCGTAGTGACGGCATCGTTCGTACCGGAGCTTGCCTATACTGGTATCAGCCCGACTCGACCGGCGGGAGCTGCCATGCAACGTCATGCCTACCGCTTCTGGCGCACGCTCATCATTGCCTTCGGCCTTTGCACAGCTGAAGCCTGGGCCCGGGAGCCCCCCCCGAAGGCGAGGCAACGCCGCCTCTCCAACCCACCGAGCGGATCTCATTCGACTGGGCTCGAGGCGTGGACGACCTGAGGGTCCTGGACCTCGAGGGCAGGGATATCTCCGCCAAGATGGAGCCTAGCCAAGCGGCTGGCCGGATCAGCCTCACCGTGCCGTCGCAACAACCCTTCGTGGTCAAGAGCGAACAGACCGAGACCCGCCGCATCACCTCGGAAACTCGCCAGGTATTGCCGGGCGGACTCTTCATTCCCTCCACCCCCGAGACTGCCGAAGTCATCTTGCCGCCGGGGCTCGGCATCACGCCGCTGCCTCCCAGGCCGGCCATTTGGCTGCGTCTCACCGCCGTGGCTAGTCCGATACCCGCCACCTGGAACCCCCTGAGCGGCGCCTACCACACCGAGCTCAGCTTCGGCGTCCATCCGTCTGATGACCGACTCGCCCCAGGCCTGGGTCTCGAGCGCCCCATCGAGGTCCGGGTGCGGCTCCGGGGCCTGACCACACGGGAGGCACTGACTCCCCTGTTGATCGAGGCTCCCGGACTGGCCAACGAGCGGTCCATGGTGCTCGACTTCTTGCCCTCGACGTCGACCCCCACCCTTGAGGTCAGATCCACCCTCTCGGACGTCAACCTGGAGCTCGACGCACTGCCTCGGCTGGAAGTCCGCCCGGAGTCGACCAGCATGGTGGGGCTCGGACTGGCCAGGATGGCCATCAACGTCGAGCAGGTGGCACCCCATGGTGAGCCGCTACTCGCCACTCGCCCCACCCGCATCGCCCTGACGGTCGACGGGCCGGCGACCCCCGACCCCAGCGAGCTTGGGCTCGAACCCGATCAGTCCATGGCCTCGTTCAACCTGCGCTCTTCCGGCCTGGCACCACTTACCGTCACCGCGGTGGCCGGCAGCCTGAGAGGAGAAGCGATCATCCAGCAGCGTGTGCCATGGGGACCGCTCATCGCCGCCCTGTTCGGTGGCGCCCTGGGAGGATTCGGGCGTCGTTTCGTCAAGGGGGCGCGCAAGACGCAGACGCCCCTCCGCCTGCTTGAGGGCGTTATCGTAGCCCTCATTGCCTACGTCGCCGGAGTGCTCGGTGTCGGCTATCTGGCATTACCGATGGCCGTGGTTGCCACCGAGGCCGGCGCCTTCCTGACCGGCGCCCTGAGCGGATTCATCGGGGTAAATGTCCTGGAACGCCTCCAGGGAAAAGCGTCACCGCGGGCAGGCTAGCCGACTGGCCTGTTAAACGGGATCGGGCCGCCCGAAGGCGGCCCGATGGGTATCTCCCTGCCGAGTAGGCCGGCTATCCCTTGGGTCCCAGCAGGAGCCAGATGATCAGCCCCACCAGCGGGAAGAACAGCAACACCAGAATCCACAGCAGCTTAGCCAGACTACCGGCCGAGCTCTTGGCCACCTTGACGACGGCCCAGATCACGATGATCAACCAGATAAGACCCAGCAGGCCCCCCACTTCGATTCCCATTCGGCTTCTCCTTGTCCATTTCCTGGCGGCGCGGTGCCGTTTCTCGAAATACCGTATCTCGAAATACCGCTTATAGAGGTAGCACAGCGACGGCGAAGCGGACAATCGCCGCCAGTAGCGATTTGTCAGCGGCTGTAACCGCCCCCGATCAATCTGGCAGCAGGTGGCCCACCTTGACGTAGATCAGCGCGCCGTCTTCACCCGTGAAGGGCGCATGGCGGCTCTGGTGGGGGTTGCGCAGCCAGCTGCCGGCAGGATAGGCCCCGTGCTCGTCGTGGAAGGTACCCTCCAGCACCAGGATCTCCTCGCCGCCCCAGTGGGCATGGGGCTGGAAGCGAGTGTGCGGCGCCCAGCGCACCAGGGCCACATGTTCACCTTCGAAATCGTGCAGGGGCATCACCTGCAGCCCCTCCACCAGCCCCGGACGCCACTCGCCCAAGCGGGTATCGATGGCCTTCTGCTCGGTGTCCGCAGGCGAGAACTGGTGCAGCTTGACGAAGATCGTCGCGCCCTGCACACCCACCCGGGGCGCATGGGCAGTGCCGATGGGGTTACGCAGGTAGCTACCCGCCGGGTAGCGCCCGTGTTCGTCGGCAAACTCTCCCTCCAGCACCAGGATCTACTCGCCGCCGCCGTGCTCGTGGGACGGAAAGGTGCTGTTGGGTGCATAGCGCACCAGAGAGGTGGCCCGGGCCACCTCCTCGCCGATACGGTCGAGCATCATACGCTCGACCCCTGGCATGGGCGAATCGACCCAGCGATACTCTTCAGGCGTGACCACCACCCGCTGATCGAAGTCGGCATTGAATCGCATGGTAATCTCCCGATGGCGGCCCTGATCAGGGCCGTGTCGTGTCGATCGGACCACCGGTGGCGCCTGGCGTTCCCGGCAACCGCCACCACTCCGGCAGCCGGGTGCATACCTCGGGCCGGGCGAAGCGGTCATCCATCAGCACGACCACCCCTCGGTCCTCGGGACCGCGGATCACCCGGCCGGCGGCCTGCACCACCTTGATCAGCCCCGGCACCCGGTAGGCGTAGTCGTCGCCACAGCCGAAGCGCGCCTGCAGCCGCGCCTTGAGGGCCTCGTTGAAGTCGTCGAAGGGCGGCAGCCCCAGAGTAGCGATGAAGGCACCGATCAGCCGCTCCCCCGGCAGGTCGACGCCCTCGGCGAAGGCGCCGCCCAGCACCGCGAAGCCGATGCCCACCCCGCCCGGCCTAAAGCGCGCCAGGAAGGCGTCGCGCTCGGGCTCCCCCATGCCGCGCACCTGGGTCCAGACGGGGATCGCCGGGTGCGCCTCGGCGAAGGCCGCCCGCACCCGCTCCAGATAGGCGAAGCTGCTGAAGAAGGCCAGATAGTTGCCGGGGCGACGGCTGATCTGGCCGGCCAGTTCGGCGACGATGGGCGCCACCGAGGCCTCTCGGTCCCGCAGCCGGGTGGAGATGTCGGTACGCAATCGCACCTCCAGCTGCTCGGCGGCAAACGGCGCGGCCACCGACTGCCAGACGCAATCCGCCGGCAAACCCAGCAGATCGCGATGATAGCCGGGCGGCGCCAGCGTCGCCGAGAAGAGCACCGCGCCCCGGGCCGCAAGGAAACGCGGGGCGAGGAAGTCCGCCGGCACCAGGTTACGCAGCCCCAGCACGGCATGACCGCGCCCGTGACGGGCCAGGTCGCACAGGGAGTGGTCGCCGAAGGTCTCCGCCAGCCGGGTGAAGGCCAGCGCCTCGAAGAGCAGCTCCTGCAGCTCGGGGCTGGCGCCCTCGGGGTGCTCGCCCAGGTAGTCGGTGATGGCGCTAGCCGCTCCCTGCAGGACGCCGACCATGGCGGCCGGTAGGCCGTCGAGCACCCGGTAGGCCGGGCGGCCCTTCTCGCCGGATTCGCTCAACCCCGTCTCCTTGACCAGCGCCTGCCACTGGCGGGCCAGGCGCCCCAGCGGCCGGGAGAGCGCCGGCGGCGCCGAGCGTCGCAGGCGAGCTAGCCGGCGCTGGTCGAGCTCGGCGCTATACATGCCCCGGGCCCGCCCCACCAGGTTGTGGGCCTCGTCCACCAGCAGGCCGACCCGCCAGCGGTTGGCCTTCGCCAGGCCGTGGAGCAGCCCATTGGCGTCGAACCAGTGGTTGACGTCGCCGACCACCACATCGCACCAGCGCGCCAGCTCCTGGCCCAGATAGTAGGGACAGATGCCGTGCTCCCCGGCCACCCGGCGCAGTGCTTCGCGATCCAGCCAGCCCCGCGCTACGGCCGCCTGGCGCGCCGCCGGCAGCCTATCGTAGAAGCCCGCCGCCAGCGGGCAGGCCTCAGCGTGACAGGCGCGGCCCGGGTACTCGCAGGCCTTCTCCCGGGCGGTCAGCTCCAGCACCCGCAGCGGCAGTCTCTCCGAGGCCCCGGCCTGAGCCCCAGCGCCCTGCCCCGTTCCCGTTTCGGCCTCCTCGTCACCCGCGCCCAGCTGGCGCAACGCCTCCAAGGCCAGCGCGCGGCCCGGGGTCTTCATGGTCAGGAAGGCGAGACGGTCGAGGTCGTGACGCGGCATGGCCGTGAGCAGGGGAAAGAGAGTACCCAGGGTCTTGCCGATGCCGGTGGGCGCCTGGGTCAGCAGGCAGCGGCCGGTGGCCGCCGCCTTGTAGACGCCCTCGGCCAGGTCTCGCTGGCCGGGACGGAAGTCGGGATGGGGGAAAGCGAGCCCCCGCAGGGCGGCATCCCGCCACTCACGATGCGCCGCCTCCTGCTCGGCCCAGGCCCGATAGCGTCGACACAGCGATGACAGGAAGACCGCTAGCTTGGTGGCTTTGAAGCGCTGCTCCAGGCGGGTCTCCCGGCCGCTGGTGATATCGAGATAGACCAGAGCCAGGGTGATCTCATCGAGGCCCCGCTCGGCACTCAGCAGCGCGCCGTAAGCCTTCGCCTGGGCCCAGTGCAGGGCGCGCTGGTTCTCCGCCATGCGCTCGAGGCTGCCGCGGTGGGTCTTGACCTCCTCCAGGCAGTTTGCCGTCGGGTCATAACCGTCGGCTCGGCCGCCGACCGCCAGCCCCTCGACCACGCTCGAAAGCGCCACCTCGCGCTCGTAGCCCTCGCCGCGGCGGCGGGCCACCTCGGCGTGGCCGGCAATACCCTCCTCGGCGCTGGGCGCCGGGGTAAAGCGGTGGTCCAGGTCCCCTTCCCGGGCAGTGAAGTCGCAGAGGGTGCGTACCGCCACCCGCAGGCATCGCACCTCACTCATGCGGGTTCCACCCAGCGCACGTGGCAGACCGCGGCGGGAATGCCCTGCTCATGGAAGAAGGCGAGCCAGCGGCGCTGGTTGTCCTGCAGGCGGTCGCCGGGGCCCTTCACCTCGATCAGCCGATACTGCAGTTCCCCCTCTGCCGCCTGCGGGAAGAACTGGATCAGGTCCGGCAGGCCGGCGCGGTTGGCCTTGAGATCGCCCAGCAGCCGCGTGAAGCAGGCGCGCAGGTGCTCGGGCGGCAGGCAGTCGAGCGAAAGCGAAAGCAGCGCCTCGTCCAGCGCCCCCCAGTGCACGAAGGGATTGGCGAGCCCCTGCTTCTCCCGCCAGGTGGCGAGGATCGCCTGGCGGTGGCGGCCATCGTCGAGGCGCGCCAGGCAGGCGTCGAAGCGCTCGCGCCGGCGCGCCACGAAGTCCTCCCGGTAAAGATCCGCCGGGCCGCTGTGGAAGGGATGGAAGAAGGCGCCCGGCAGGGGCGCGAAGAGCGCCTCCCAGCAGAGCAGACCGAAGAGCCCGGTGAGCAGGGTGTTCTCCACGTAGGCCACCGGCGCCGAGTCGCGATGGAGGTACTCGCCCACCGCCCGTTCGACGCTGGGGGAGAGGGGCAGGCAAAACTTGAGACACTCGGGGGCAGGCGCTGCCTTCCGAGATGGCGCCGCCAGTCCCAGCCGGCGCCGCAGGCGGGGAAGCAGCCGCGAGAGGGCCTGGGCCTCCGCCTCCCCCGGCGACCCGCCGGCCAGGGCTTCGCCCAGCGCATGGGCCTCGGCGTGCTGTCCTTGGCGCTCCAGCAGGCGCAGGTGGCGAATGCGCGCCTCCGCGCTGCCGGAATCCGCCGGCCAGCCCGCCTGGTGGTAGAGCCAAAGCGCCAGCTCGCCCTCCCCGGCCCGCTCGGCCCGGCGCCCCAGGGCCAGCTCCAGGCGCTGGCGCCGCGCCGCGAGCCAGGTGTTATCCGCAGGCACCTCTGGCCGCTCGGCGGCCAGCGGTGCCACCGGCTCATAGGCGTCGAGCCGCTCCCGCAGACGGTGCAGTGCCAGGTAGGCGTCTACCTCCTCGCGGCGCTGGAAGGCCCGGGACTCGGCGCTAAAGGACACCCGCTCGAAGCGCTGCACCCCCAGTTCGGCGAGCACGAAGTCAGACCAGTCCTGGCGCAGGTTGCCGAAGAACATCAGCCGCAGCCGGTCGCAGGTGGCCATCACCGTCAGACGCACCACCCGATCCGGGGCCGCCGGCCACCAGGACTTAAGGGGGCGCATCTCGGTCAGTCGTGGGTTCAGCGCTTCCTGCAGCGCGGCCTTGCCCAGCGAGGCCGGCACCCCGGCGGCGCGAATCTCATCGGCCAGCGCACGGCGCAACTCCAGCAGGCGCAGCTGCCGGAAGAGTTCGTCCAGGGGCAGTGCAGGATCGCTGTCCACCATGCCAGCGGCCTCCAGGGGCCCAAGGGCCGCCTCGCTGTCGCCGGCTTCGGCATCAACTTCGGGATAGACGAATCGCGAGGTGCGAAAGTGCTCGCCGCGGCGCATCACCATGCGCACCAGCAGCGCCCGGGAGGCCCGGGGCAGCTCGGCGAAGGCGGCCAGGAAGGCCCGCTCATCGTCGCCCAGCAGGTCGCCGTGACGCTCGGCGACCCAATCCAGCACGAACTGGAAGTTCACCAGGTAGTAGTAGGGATCCTCGAGGGAGGCGGCGACCGGCCGGCTCACAGCCCCACGGCCAGCTCGGCGATGACCTGGGCGGCGGGCACCTCGCGACAGCGGCTGGCGTTCTGGCCGGCCCACAGCGGCGAGAAATCACCGAGCCCGCAGGCTTCGGCGGCGGCGCGCAGCGGTGCAATGGCGGCGGTGGCCAGGGGAAAGGCGGGGGCAGCCTCGCCCATCGGCCCCAGCTCGCGCATCAGCCGGGTGATGATGCCGCGGGCCGGGCGACCGCTGTAGAGGTTGGTCAGCGCCGTATGACGGGCGGCCTCGCTCATCAGCGCCCGACGATGAATCGCCGACACCCGGGCCTCGGGGCAGCACAGCAACGCCGTGCCCACCTGAACGGCATCGGCCCCCAGGGCCCGCGCCGCCGCCACCCCGGCGGAGTCGGCGATGCCCCCCGCGGCGATCAGCGGCATGCCCACCACCTGGCGCACCTGGGGCAACAGGGCCAGTGTGCCCATCTGGGTGGTGAGTTCATCGGTCAGGAACATACCGCGGTGCCCCCCCGCCTCCAGCCCCTGGACGATGATCGCATCGGCACCGTTGGCCTCGAGCCACCGGGCCTCCGCCACGGTGGTCGCCGAGGAGAGCACTGTGGCGCCCCACGCCTTGACCCGCTCGAGCAGCGCGGCCTCGGGCAGCCCGAAGTGGAAGCTCACCACCTCGGGACGGAAGGGCGCGAGGGCATCGCAGGCCTCGTGGTCGAAGGGGCGCCGCCCGGGGCCCTCGGGCACCGCGCCGATGTCGAGGTCGAACTCGGCGTAGTAGGGAGCGAGCGCCTCGTGCCAGCGCGTCTGGGCGGCGGGGTCCGGCGCAGGCGGCGCATGGCAGAAGAAGTTGACGTTGATGGGGGCATCGGTGGCGGCGCGGATGGCGCCGAGTTCCTCGGCCATGGCATCGGGCGACAGCATGGCGCAGGGCAGCGCGCCGAGGCCGCCGGCTCGGGCCACGGCGATGGCCAGCTCGCTGCCCTGGGCCCCGGCCATGGGGGCCTGGAGGATAGGCAGCGCGATGCCAAGGGTGTGGGTCAGACTCATCGGGGCTCTCCCGGATCGGATGGGTCGGCGGCATCCCCGGCGCGGCGCCAGGGCCGATGTTCGCCAAGGGTGTCGGCCGCGAAGGCGCCGCGCTCGCCGAGGGGGCTGGGCTCACCGGTGGTGGTATCGTGACGGGTCTGACGTTCCATTTCACTGTTGATCTCGGCGCCCAGCAAGACGACGAACGCCGATAGCCAGAACCACATCATCAGCACCACCACCGCGCCCAGCGAGCCGTAGAGCTCACCGAGGTGCGCCACATGGCGAACATAGAGCGATAGCCCGCCGGAGCCCAGCAGCCACAGCAGTATCGCGATGACGGTGCCGACACTGACCCACTCCCAGCGCGCGGAAGTACGATTGGGACCGAAGCGATAGAGCACGGCGATGGTGAACATCATCACCAGCAACAGTACCGGCCAGCGCAACAGTCCAATCTGATAGGTTGGGGTGTCATCCAGACCCAGCGTGGCGACGGCCAGCGGGAAGAACGCAACGATGGCGATGGTGATCAGGGTCAGCATGATCAGGCCAACGGTCATGGCGGCGACCACCAGGGCCCGGTGGAAAAAACCCCGCGATCCCTTCTCGCCGTAAACGGCGTTCAGGCCGGTGATGACGCCCTGCACCCCCTTGGAGGCGACGAACATCGCCACTGCCACGCTGCCCATTGCCGTCAGGCTGAGACCGGTGCTGGTGTTCTCGCCTATCTTGCGAGCCTGGTCATCGATCAGGCTCGCGACATCCGGTGGCAGATAGCGGGATATCTCGCCGATCTGGCGAGCCATCTCGTGCGGATCGAACACCAGCGCCCACAGCGAGATGATCGCGGCGATGGCGGGAAACAACGAGAGCAGGGAATAGAAGGCGATGCCAGCGGCGAGCAGGGTAACGCGATCGCTGGCCAGCGACTGACGAACCCGCCACAGGATATCCAGCCAGCCGAGACCGGGGATTTGCTTGGGCTGTTCGGCGCGACGGCCGCGGGGTCGATCGGTCATGAACACCTCAATCACTGCGCGCCGGATGCAGGACCATGCGCGCGTCGCGGATCTCGATGTCGAAGCGATTCAGGAAGCTCATGCCGAGGAGCGCCACGTCGCCCTGCATACCGGGGCTGATGGAACCGCGCACCTCGTGGACCGCAAAGCCGCCGAGGCTCACCTCGTCGAGGGTAGTGAGGTCGCCGCGCACTCGACCGTTGGCGGTATTGAACCAGGCGCTGCCGGTGGTCTCCAGCCTCAGCCGATCGGCCAGTTCCGAAGAGACCGCCACGTAGGTGGCGCCGGTATCGAGCAGAAACTCCACCGGCTCGCCGTTGATACGTCCGGTCGCCAGGAAGTGTCCGGCCCGGTTTCGCTCCAGCACGACCGGCGTGCCATCACCACTCACGGCATTGACCAGGTGGGCATTGGGATTTCGCTGGCCCTCCAGGTAGCCATGGAACCACCAGGTCCCGGTGCCGATGAACAGCATCCAGAACAGCAGCATCATGCCGAGCCCGGTACGCCGGACCGCTCTGTTGTCATCGCTCATGACACGTCTCCCGGGCCGTTGGTGAGCACTGCGGTGTGCATTGACACCCGACCTGTACTGAATGCCGTGCGCTCGCTCACGAGCACTACCACAAGGATAATGCCCCATGCAGGACAACACTAAGGTTTCGACCGCCGTAAACCCCCATCATTCCCTTCCCGCCGGCCTTTGCCTCGACGCTGCGCTGCCGGTGGCCGGCCTGGACGCCAACTGGAACGACGGCGACATCGTAGGCCATCGAACAGACCCTAGACGACATCGCCGCGGCCCGCGCCGAGATTGCTGATTCCCCTCAAGGGCACCCGCGGCCACCTAGGCGGCGTGCTGGCCATCGACCAGGCCAGCGAGGTACTGCGAGAGTTCCTGGAGCGCCGACTCCCGACTGCGCAAGGCGTCGGCCACGGGCCGGCACCTTGGTTATCCTGGTCGTTCCTCAGTGACCGTTGCGCGCCTCCCACTCCGCCGCCGCGCGCTGGCCGCGCGCCTGATCGACGAACAGGCAGATCAGGATCGCCGTGATGAATAGCGCGGCGCAGAGCAGGATCGACGCCTGCAGGCCCACCACCGTCTGCAGCAGGCCCAGGGCGATGATGCCGAACACCCCGGCCAGCTTGTTGGCCAGGCCCCAGAAGCCGAAGAATTCGGCGGCCTTGCGCC
>PWIZ01000262.1 GCA_003560175.1 Halomonas sp.
CGGTGCGCATCTTCACGAACGCCTCCTCGCTGATCCCCTCGTGGACATGCACGTTGGCCGCGCGCTGCTCGGCCACGCTGGTCTCGTGCTGGTACTCCTCGCGATCCGGCGCCTTGTAGTCGTGGCACAGAAAGAGACGGGTCTCCCCCGGCAGCGCCAGCACCTTCTGGATGGAGCGATAGAGAGTGCGCGCGTCACCGCCCGGGAAATCGCAGCGGGCGGTGCCATAGTCGGGCATGAAGAGGGTGTCACCGACGAAGGCGGCATCGCCGATCACATAGGTCAGGCAAGCCGGAGTGTGGCCCGGGGTGTGCAGCACCCGCCCTTCCAGGCGACCGATGGTGAAGGTATCGCCCTCCTCGAAGAGGTGGTCGAACTGACTGCCATCCCGGGCAAACTCGGTGCCGGCATTGAACGCCTTGCCGAAGACGTCCTGTACCACGGTGATATTGGCGCCGATGCCGGTCTTGCCGCCGAGCGTTTCGTGGAGGTAAGGCGCCGCGGAGAGGTGGTCGGCATGCACGTGGGTCTCGAGAATCCACTCCACCTGCAGGTCGTTGTCGCGCACGAAGGCGATGATCTCGTCGGCGGAGCGCACATCGGTGCGGCCGGCGGCGTAGTCGAAATCGAGCACCGAATCGAGGATGGCGCAGGAACGGCTCTCGGGATCCTGCACCACATAGCTGAAGGTGTTGGTGGGCTCGTCGAAGAAGTGGGTCACGATAGGTCCGGACATGGCTGACAACCTCCGTCATGGTGAATCGCTGGCACTGTGTCTGAGACCAGCACAGTCTGAGACCAGCATAGCCCAATAAAAGTTCTAAGAATAGACTTCTTTGATATATAGGAGCGCTACTCTCTGCCCTTGGGGAGCCCCCCCGCTCTGGAGGGCGCGCAGCCCCAGTGCCGGCCGCTACTCCCAGGCGGCCCCCTCCAGGGCATCCAAGGGAATCTTCAGGTAACGCTTGCCGTTGGCCTCGGGCTCCGGCAAGCGACCGCCACGGGTATTCACCTGCAGGGCGTGCAGGATCAACTTGGGCATCGCCAGCTCGCTGTCGCGGGCCTCGCGCATCGCCACATAGTCCGCCTCGGTGACACCGCCGGCCAGGTGCTTGTTGGTCTCGCGCTGCTCGCGCACCGTGCTCTCCCACTGCGGCTCGCGGCCATCGGGCATATAGTCATGACCGGTGAACAGCCGGGTCTCATCGGGCAGCGCCAGGATTGCCTGGATGGCGCGCCACAGCTGATGGGCATCACCGCCGGGGAAGTCAGCACGGGCGGAGCCGAAATCCGGCTGGAAGAGGGTGTCGTGAACGAAGGCGGCATCGCCGATCACGTAGGTGATCGAGGCCAGGGTGTGGCCCGGCGAGAACATCACCCGCGCCTCAAGCTCACCGATGCGAAAGGTGTCGCCCTCGGCGAACAGGCGGTCCCACTGTCGACCGTCGTCCGGAAAGTCGGGCCAGTGGTAGATGCCCTTCCAGAGCGTCTGAACGTCGGTGACATAGGCTCCGATGGCGGTGGGAGCGCCGGTCTTCTCGGAGAGATAGCGGGCGGCCGAGAAGTGATCGGCATGGGGGTGGGTGTCGAGAATCCACTGCACCTCCAGGCCCTGCTCCTTCACGTAGGCGAGCAGCTCGTCGGCATGGTGGGTGGCGGTGGCGCCGGACTTTTCGTCGAAGTCATGGACCGGGTCGATGATCGCGCATTTGCGTGTCGCCGGGTCGCTGACCACGTATTGCACGCTGAATGTACGCGGGTCGAAGAAGCCCGCCACGTCGGGGTGGCCGGCACCGGTGCTGAGAGACAGGGCAAAGGTGTTCATGAGCGTTTCTCCTGATGGCGCCTGGCGCTGCCAGACGGCACCTTGCTTGACATGGAATAAGCTTAGCTTATTTTGCTCTAAATAACGATTGAGCCTGCCCATGGCGGCGATAGCCGGCGCAGAATGCTGGACGGGGGGGAGGCGATGGCAGGCAAGAGAGGCAGGGCGACAGGGCATCGATCCATAAAGACAAGACGCCCGCAACCGAAGGGGTGCGGGCGTCAGGGCGTGCTGTCCGGACCGAGCCCGGGGGCAGACTACTTCTTCAGCTTGCAGGTATTGATGCCCAGCAGGCCGTAGGCTGGACAGAAGTTGAACAGGCCGGTAGCCAGCGGCAGCACGCCGATCCAGCCCCAGGCGCCGATAACCCCGGTCAGGGCCAGGCCAATCAGCAGCGCACCGATCACGATGCGGGCGATCTTGTCGGCACCGCCCACATTGCTTTTCATATTCATGGTGACTCTCCTTCAACCCCGGGTGACAACTTGCCGGCTGCCGTTCGGACAGCCGGCATCATCACCGGAAGCGAGTGGGTTCAGAAGCTGTAAACCGGGACCTTCGGGTCGCGCATCATGTCGGCCATGTCGCCCGGTGCGGCGACGCCAACCCCTTCACGCAGGTCGCCTTCTTCATAGTCGGTGTTGGGCAGGTAGATAGCGCAGACATCCACACCGGCTCCCTCGCCCATCATCATCTGCATGAGTCCTTCGGGCTTCACGCCGCGCGGACCCAGTTCGGTCTCGCTCTCGTAGCTCTCGATGGCCAGCTCGCCGGCGGCGTCGCAGAGCAGAATGTGCGGGGTGGTGCCCTGTTCGCGCATGGCATTAGCCAGGATCATCGCCATGCCCTGGGTCTGCAGGGAATCACTGGTCACGATGAACAGGGCCTTGTCGGCGTAGTCGTCATGAGCGTGGTCGTCGCCATGACTGTCGGCCAGGGCAGCGCCGGAGAGGCCGAGGGCGGTGGCCGCAGCGGCCAGGGTCAGAGTGGTCTTGATACTCATTGCTTCACCTTTCTCAGTTTGTCGGTTCAGGCTGTCAACTTGTCGTTCCCCATGCGCCTGACGCATGGGGAAGGGAAATTCCTGCGTTCCGTTGGCCGGGCGTCAGGCCACGTCGGAGTCGGTCTCGATCGCTTACACTAATAACTTATCAGTCTAAGTAAATAACTGACTGCCGTCTCTCACCACAGCCTAGCGCATACCGGCATTTTTTGCATGAGGCATCGGGCCGCATCCTGATTCAGATCAAGGCGACGCACATAAGGAAAGAGTCCGAGACAACATGCCGCACAGCGACGGACGGCAGCGCAGGGCATCATGGTGCTTTTTCTGGAACCCAACGGAGTCGCCCATGCCAACGCTCTGGCAATGGATCACCCTGCCCTATCGTCGCTATCCGATGCTCACCGGCATCCTGTTGCCCCTGGCAGTGGTGGTCTCCTTCATGGTGACACCCCGCCTGATGGCGCCCGAGGTGGCCGCGGTAGATCCGCTGGGCCGCACAGCGCTGACCCTGGCCGCCGAGCGTGGCGAAACCGATACGGTGATGGGGATGCTCGACGACGGCACCGCGGTGGACGAAAGTGACGGCTGCGGATGGACGGCGCTGATGAAGGCCGCCGCGGGTGGCCACCTGGCCATGCTCGAGGCGCTGCTGGCGCGCGGCGCCGACCCGGAGCACCGCGACGACGCGGACTACACGGCGCTGATGGTGGCGGTGGTCAACG
>PWIZ01000415.1 GCA_003560175.1 Halomonas sp.
GTCTCCGGGAGTTGACGTCCGATGGCCTCCATCGTGGCCCATTCCCGGCGTCAAGGGTAGAGGAAAAGGGTAACCGGAGGTGGTGGCGCGTTGATGGGCGTCGCCTTGTGCCGCGGCGGGGACGCGGCTAGTCTGGCAAGTCGTTTCAAACGCTTGTTGGAAATTGTTGGAATACCAGGAGGTAGCCAGGCGTGACACCCACTCCCGATCGATCCCCCGACGCCTGGCGACGGGCCCTGACCCGCTTCGTGCGGGTGATTCCCCATACCCGCGAGCTGGGCCTCGAGGTACTGGCGGCCGACGCCGACGGTATCCTGATGCGCCTGCCCTGGTGCGACGATCTGCTGGGAGACGTTTCCCGGGGCCTGGTTCATGGCGGCGTGCTGACCATGCTGCTGGATACCATATGCGGCTCGGCGGTGCTGCGTGGCCTGCCGGCCCCGGAGGTGTGTCCGACCCTGGACCTGCGCGTCGACCACTATCGCCCCGCGGTGGCGGGTCTTGCGCTTTACGCCGAGGCCCGGGTGGTCCGGGTCACCGCCTCGGTGGTCTTTACTGAAGGCACCCTGTGGCAGGAGCAAGGGAAGCCAGTGGCCCGAGGCATCGGCAACTTCGTGCGGCTGGGGCCGCGCAACACGCCGCCTGGTTTCGCCGAGGCGCTATTTGCGCAAGAGAGTGACGAGGAGGTGCGCAATGTCCGAGGGCTTCGATAACCTGGCATGGCTGGAGCGTACACGCGCGGAAGGGGATGTGGCGGCCTGGCTGTTGCTGATCCCCTATGCCCGTCGCATCGGGGTGAGTGTCGAGACCGACTCCGCCGGCGAGGGGCTCTGCTTCCGGCTCGAGCCCCATGCCGGCAACGTCGGTAATATTCTGCTGCCGGCCCTGCATGGCGGCGTGGTCGCCGCCTTCATGGAGACCGCCGCTACCCTCGACCTGATGCTGGCCGCCCGGGAAGCGAGGCTGCCGCGCATCGTCGACCTCTCCATCGACTACCTGCGCACTGCTCGGGCGGTGCCCACCTTTGCCCGCTGCTCGCTGCTGCGGGAGGGGCGTCGCCTGGCCAATGTCCGGGTCAGCGCCTGGCAGGAGCACGAGTCGTCGCCGGTGGCCACGGCACGACTGCACTTCGTGCTGGACGAGTCCACCCGCAGCGAGGCATGAAGCGGCGACGAGGCTTGAAAAGCATCTACGGGGCCCCATATCGGCGACAGTGATTCAACCCGCGGCGACGCTCGCCGCAGAACATGTCGACGAGGTTCAGGACAGATGACCACCGCCACACACGAAGAAACCCTTGGCTTCCAGACCGAGGTCAAGCAGCTGCTTCACCTGATGATCCACTCGCTCTACTCCAACCGGGAGATCTTCCTGCGCGAGCTGATCTCCAATGGGGCCGATGCCTGCGACAAGCTGCGCTACGCGGCGCTGGACAATGATGCGCTCTATGAAGGCGACAGCGAACTGCGCATCGAGATCGAGCACGACGCCGAGGCAGGCACCGTCACCGTGCGCGACAATGGCATCGGCATGAGCCGCGACGAGGTGGTCTCGAACCTGGGCACCATCGCCCGCTCCGGTACCGCCGACTTCCTCAAGCAGCTCTCCGGCGAGCAGCAGAAGGACGCACGGCTGATCGGCCAGTTCGGCGTCGGCTTCTACTCCGGCTTCATCGTCGCCGACGAGATTCGCGTGCGTACCCGCAAGGCGGGCAGCGCCGAGGGTGTGGAGTGGCGCTCCAGAGGCGAGGGTGAGTTCACCGTGGCCGACATCGACCGCGAGCTCCACGGCACCGAGATCGTGCTGCACCTGAAGGAAGATGCCAAGGAGTTCGCCGACGACTTTCGCCTGCAGAGCCTGGTGCGCAAGTACTCCGACCACATCGAGGTGCCGGTGCGCATGCCGAAGGTCGAGAGCGCCCGCGACGACGAAGGCAACGCCATCGAGGGCAGCGAAATCACCACCTGGGAGACGGTCAACGAGGCCACCGCGCTCTGGTCGCGCCCCAAGGGTGAAATCTCGGACGAGGAGTACCAGGCTTTCTACAAGCACGTGGCCCATGACTTCAGCGATCCGCTGACCTGGAGCCACAACAAGGTCGAGGGCAAGCTCGAGTACACCAGCCTGCTCTACGTGCCGGGCAGGGCGCCCTTCGATCTCTATGAGCGCGATGGCGCCCGCGGCGTGAAGCTCTACGTACAGCGCGTCTTCATCATGGACGACGCCGAGCAGTTCCTGCCCCTCTACCTGCGCTTCATCAAGGGCGTGCTGGATACTCGCGACCTGTCGCTCAACGTCTCCCGGGAGCTGCTCCAGCAGGACCCCAAGGTAGAGAAGATCCGCTCCGCGCTGACCAAGCGAGCCCTGGACATGCTCAAGAAGCTGGCCAAGGACAAGGCGGCCTACCAGACCTTCTGGAACACCTTCGGCAGCGTGCTCAAGGAGGGCCCGGCGGAGGATTTCGCCAATCGCGAGAAGATCGCCGGCCTGCTGCGTTTTTCCACCACCCACACCGACAGCGCCACCCAGGACCAGTCCCTGGCCGACTACGTGGAACGCATGCAAGAGGGGCAGCAGAAGATCTACTACATCGTCGCCGACAGCTTCAATGCGGCCAAGTCCAGCCCTCACCTGGAGATCTTCCGCAAGAAGGGCATCGAGGTGCTGCTGCTTAACGACCGCGTCGATGAGTGGCTGATGAGCCACCTCAACGAGTACGACGGCAAGGCCCTCGTGGATGTGGCCAAGGGCGAGCTCGACCTCGGCGATATCGAGGACGAGGAGGAGAAGCAGGCTCAGGAGGAGACCGCCAAGTCCAAGGAGGACCTGGTCAAGCGCGTCAAGGAGGCGCTGGGCGACCAAGTCCAGGAGGTCAAGGTGACCCACCGGTTGACCGACTCGCCGGCCTGCGTGGTGCTGCCCGAGCACGAGATGGGCTTCCAGATGCGCCGCATCATGGAGGCCGCCGGCCAGCCGATGCCCGAGGTCAAGCCGATCCTCGAGCTCAACCCCGTCCACGCCCTGGTGGCCAAGCTGGAGGGCGTCGAGGGCGAAGCCTTCGGTGACCTGGCCCATGTGCTGCTGGATCAGGCGATCATCGCCGAGGGGGGGCACCTCGATGACCCGGCCGCCTACGTCAAGCGCCTCAATGCCCTGCTGATGGCCTGAGCCGCGGCGGCCTCAGACCACGCCGCTGTGCTGCCAACGCCCCCCGCTGGCCCTTCAGGCCGGCGGGGGGCGTCTTTTTTGGAGCGGCGCGGGGAGTGTCGAGCCGCGACAGGCTGTCGCGTGGAACTTGATCCGCTCGCTCCGGTGTGATGCTCTATGTGACTCTGGTTGATAGAAGACGATCGACGCCATCGGCGTTCAACTCTGTCCGGCAACCTGCATTCAGGAGAACAAACGTGAAGATTGGCGCACCCAAGGAGAGTGCTCGGGGGGAAGCGCGCGTCGCGCTAACCCCCGAGAGCGCTCAGCAGATCCAGAAACTGGGACATGAGTGTCTGGTGGAGAGTGGAGCCGGCGAGGCGGCGGGTTTCCATGA
>PWIZ01000353.1 GCA_003560175.1 Halomonas sp.
CAGCAGGGTGTCGCCGGGCTGCCAGGTCTGCACCTCCTCCGGGGTCACGCTGTCGAGATTGACGCGCTTGACGTTGTCCCCCGCCTCGCGGGTGATCTCCGGCCAGTCCTCGAGCTTCGGCGCCGGCAGCGCGGCGGGACCGGAGCCGTCCAGGGTGAAGTGGGCATGACGGGTGGCGGCACAGTTGGGAATGATCGCCACGGGCTTGTTGGCCGCGTGGGTCGGAAAGTCCTTGACCTTGATGTCGAGCACCGTGGTTAGGCCGCCCAGGCCCTGGGCGCCGATGCCGCTCCTGTTGACCTTGTCGAAGAGCTCCAGGCGCAGTTCTTCGGCGCGATTGGAGGCACCGCGGGCTTGCAGCTCCTGGATATCGATGGGATCCAGCAGCGCCTCCTTGGCGATCTCCATAGCCTTCTCGGCGGTGCCGCCGATGCCGATGCCCAGCATGCCGGGCGGACACCAGCCGGCGCCCATCTTGGGCAGCTGTTCCATGACCCAGTCGACCACGTTGTCGGAAGGGTTGAGCATGGCGAACTTGGACTTCGCCTCGCTGCCACCACCTTTGGCGGCCACGTACACCTCGAGGGTATCGCCAGGAACGATCTTGTGGTGGATGATCGCCGGGGTGTTGTCGCCAGTGTTCTTGCGGGCGCCGTCCGGATCGGCCAGCACCGAGGCGCGCAGCACATTGTCGGGCAGCGCATAGGCACGACGCACGCCCTCGTTGACCATATCGTCCAGGCTCATCTCGGCTTCCCAGCGCACGTTCATGCCGACATGCAGGAAGACGGTCACGATGCCGGTATCCTGGCAGATCGGACGGTGGCCCATGGCGCACATCCGCGAGTTGATCAGGATTTGAGCGATAGCATCCTTGGCCGCCGGATTTTCTTCGCGCTCATAGGCCTGAGCCATGGCGTCGATGAAGTCCTTCGGGTGGTAGTAGGAAATGTACTGCAGCGCATCGGCGACGCTCTGGATCAGATCGTCCTGGCGGATCACGGTCATGGGCAAGGGGCTCCTTGGCGTTGTCGGCATGCTCGCTCTCGGACGGCGGTGCGTCCGGTATGGCGGGTTAGAATCGCGAATATTATACCCCACCCCTTCCTCTGCTGACACGGCGGCCACCGAAGGTTGCAGGGTGTTCAAAATTGATGGGTAACGGTATAAATAAGGTAGGTGGCGAAAGCTACGAGAACTGAGGCTGGCAGTAGTGACAACAGTAGAGTCTTCTGGAGGCGACCGACGTCCGCTCGATCTGTGTGCCGCAGACATGGCACGGCAGGCCGTCGCGATCGAAGACGGCGAAGCGCCAGCGCCGGCGGGAGGCACCACGACGCCGAGCCGCGGCGGCCCATTCGGCCCGATTGGTGACCCCCGCCTGGTCGTAGGCCTGCCGCGTCACCTCGAGAATGGCGTGAGCCAGTCGCTTCAAGGCGGCCTCCTCCAGGTCGGCAGGCTTCGTCTTGTAGTGCAGACCCGCAAAAAACAGGATCTCCGAGCGCAGATAGTTGCCGATGCCGGCAAACAGCGCCTGATCTAGAAGCAGGCCGCCGAGGCCACGGCGACGAAAACGGGGGTCCTGCAGGCGCGTCATGGCCTGCCCTACCGAAACACCGTGGGTCAGCAGATCGGGGCCGAGCCGCGACAGGAAGGGGTGTTCCGCGAGCCTGCTCTCTTCCCACAGCGAGACGTCCGAGGCGCTGTAGAGGCTAGCCGCCCTGCCCTCCGCTACCAACCGGACGCGAAGGGAGCGCCTGGTATCGGGCTCGCGCTCGGCGTCGTGGAGCTTCCAGACACCGTAGAGCTGGTTGTGGGAGTAGAGCACTCGGCCATCGTCGAAGCGGGTCAGCAGCGCTTTACCCCAGCTATCCACGGCCGAGACCTCGCACCCGACCAGCGAAGCCGCCTGTGACACCAGATCGGGAAAGGCGAACCACACATGCTCCAGCCGTCGCCCGGCCAGCTGATCGTGAACCCGGTCGGCGGCGCGACGAATCTCGGGACCTTCGGGCACTAGATAGCCCCCAGCACCAGCTGGCGCTCCTTGAGCTGATGCAGCCGGTCGCGCAGTCGCGCGGCCTCCTCGAACTCCAGGTTCTGGGCCGCCTCGAACATGGCGTCCTCGACCCGGGTCGTTTCTCGAACCAGCTCCGTGGGTGACATCTCGGCGGGGTCGTAGATCGCCTCCTTCTCGGCCACCTTGCGTTCCCCGCGCCGGCCCTTGCCCTTGCGACCCGGGGCCTGGGCAGCCTCCAGGATATCCGCCACCGAACGGGTCACGGTGGTGGGGGTGATGCCATGCTCCTCGTTATGAGCGACCTGCTTGGCACGGCGCCGGTCGGTCTCCTCCATGGCGCGGCGCATGGAATCGGTGACTCGGTCTCCGTAGAGGATCGCCTTGCCGTGGGCGTTGCGCGCGGCACGGCCCATGGTCTGGATCAACGAGCGCTCGTTGCGCAGGAAGCCCTCCTTGTCGGCGTCGAGAATCGCCACCAGGGAGACCTCGGGGATATCGAGACCCTCGCGCAGCAGGTTGATACCCACCAGCACATCGAACTTGCCCAGGCGCAGGTCGCGGATGATCTCCACCCGTTCCACGGTGTCGATGTCCGAGTGCAGATAGCGGACGCGCACGCCATGCTCACCCAGGTACTCGGTAAGGTCCTCGGACATGCGCTTGGTGAGCGTCGTCACCAGCACTCGCTCGCCGACGGTCGTGCGCAGGCCGATCTCCGAAAGCAGATCGTCCACCTGGGTGCTGGCGGGCCGCACTTCGATCTCCGGATCGAGCAGCCCGGTGGGACGCACCACCTGCTCCACCACCTGGCCGGCGTGCGCCGCCTCGTAGGGCCCCGGCGTGGCGGAGACGAAGATCGTCTGGGGGCTGATCGCCTCCCACTCCTCGAACTTCATCGGACGGTTGTCCAAGGCCGAGGGCATCCGGAACCCATACTCCACCAGAGTCTCCTTGCGCGAACGGTCGCCCTTGTACATCCCGCCTACCTGGGGAACGCTGACGTGGGACTCATCGATGAAGAGCAGGGCATCCGCCGGCAGGTAGTCGAAGAAGGTCGGCGGTGGCTCGCCGGGATTGCGACCGGAGAGATAGCGGGAGTAGTTCTCGATGCCGTTGCAGTAGCCTAGCTCGAGCATCATCTCGATGTCGTAGAGGGTGCGCTGCTCCAGGCGCTGAGCCTCCACCAGCTTGTCGTGCTTGCGCAACCAGTCGAGGCGCCCCACCAGTTCGGCCTTGATCTCATCGATGGCCCCGAGGATGGTCTCACGAGGCGTCACGTAGTGGGACTTGGGGTAGATGGTCATGCGCGGCACCTTGCCCCGTATCTCACCGGTGAGCGGATCGAAAAGGCTGATGGTGTCGATTTCATCATCGAACAGCTCCACGCGCACCGCTTCGTCCTCGGCATCGGCCGGAAAGATATCGATCACGTCGCCGCGCACCCGATAGGTGCCGCGCTTGAAGTCCATGTCGTTGCGGGTGTACTGCAGCTCCGCCAGGCGGCGCAGGAAGGA
>PWIZ01000174.1 GCA_003560175.1 Halomonas sp.
CGGAGGCGCCCGGCGCGGTAGAGCTGCTGGGCCACCGCCTTCTCCACGTGGTCGCGGGTGATCAGCGTGGCGTCCTGCTCGGCCGCCCAGTGGTCGGCCTCCTGCAGCAGGTCGCTGAGGTCACGGTGGCGGGCGGTGAGGCGCTGCTGGTCGTCGGCCAGGCGGCCGGCGCGCTCGATGGTGGCCGCCACCCCGCTGCGGTCCAGCGGACGCAGCGCCGACTCCCGGGCCAGGGTCGCCACCATCTGGGCGTAGAGCGACAGATTGGCCTCACTGCGCGGCAGCTCGTCCTCGAGGTCCACCTGGACCTTGAACAGCTCCAGGAACTCCGGGTCGTGCTCGCAGAGCAGGTAATAGAGCAGCCGCTCGCCGAGCAGCACGATCTTCACGTCCAGGGGGATCGGCTGGGGCTCCAGGCTCACCGTGCTGATCAGCCCGTAGGCCTGCTCCAGGGATTCGGTGCGGATCTCGCCGGCGCGCAGGATGCGCTTGAGGGTCTCCCAGGCGCCGGGCTGGGTGAGCACGCCGCGCACGTCCAGCACCAGGTAGCCGCCGTTGGCGCGATGCAGGGCGCCGGCGCGAATCAGCGAGAAATCGGTGAGCAGGGTGCCGTTGTGCACATGGTGCTCGATGCGCCCCACCAGGTGCTGGTGGCCCGGCAGGTCCTGGTAGATCACCGGCGCGCCCTCGGTCTCGGCGTTGTCCACCAGCAGGTTGAGGTAAAAGCGACTGTAGACCGCCTCCGGGGGAATCTCGGGCTGATCGGAGATGAAGGAGTCGACGTGCTGCAGGATCGCCTCGCGGATGGCCGCCAAGTGGGCGATCACCCCCGCCTCCGTGGCGTAGCGCTCCTCCATCTCGGCCAGGGGCGCGCCGATGGCCGACTGCAGCACCTCCTCGTTGAGGCCCGCGATCTGATCGCGCAGCGCCTTGGCCAGCTTGGGCATGCGGCGGATCGCCTGGGTCAGCTTGCGCTGCAGGATCTCCACCGTGTGCTCGATGCGTTCGCGCTCCTCCTTGGGCAGCTTCTCGTACTCCTCCGGCGATACCATCTTGTCGTCGTCGCCGGCCGGCGCGAAGGTGAAGCCGTTGGGGGTGGAGAGCAGCAGGATGCCCTGCTCCCGGGATTCGCGGCGCACCGCCTCGATGGCGTCGCGCTGGCGCTCACCCATGGCCTGCTTCAGCTCCTGCAGGCGGTTCTGATACTCCTCGCTCTCGAACACCCCCGGAATCGCCCCGCGCAGCTCATCCGTCAGCGCCTCGATGTCGCGCCGAACCTGGCGGCCCAGGCCCGGCGGCAGCTGCAGGTAGAGTGGCTCCGAGGGGTCCTCGAAGTTGTAGAGATAGCCCCAATCCGGCGGCGACGGCTTGCCCCGGGAGCGCTCCTCCAGGTAGCCCCCCACCAGGCCGTGCATGCCGTGGCCCGGCTGGCCGAGCACGAAGAGGTTGAAACCATCGCTGCGGATCGCCGTGCCGAAGTCCAGCGCCTCCCGCGCCCGGTGATGGCCGCTCAGCATATCCAGCGACGCCAGCTCGCTGGTCACCTCGAAGGCGAAGCCCTCCTCCGGGCAGGCCCGATAGACCTCGGACACCGTCAGCGCCTCGACCATTGCATTCCCCCTGTTCGTCCGCGGCATAGCATCTCGCTTCCCTTGTTTCCGTTGCTTCCAAGATGGCGCATATAGGGGCGGCGGTCGAGGGGGCCGACGCTCACTAGGGAAATCCCCGGTTCAGGCGCTCGCCCCCTGGAGAGCGGGACTCGGGCTCTCGCAGCCCAGCGATACCTCGAGCGGGTGACCGGCTTCCCGGGCCCAGGCCAGCAGCGTCTCGCGCAGCGCCCGCTGCGCCTCGGCCTCGCCGTGGACCAGGCGGATATGCCGCGGCGGATGGCGCATGCGGCGCACGAAGTTGAGCAGGTTGCGGCGGTCCGCATGGGCGGAGTAGCCGGAGACCGTCTCCACCCGGGCGCGGATATCGATGCGCTCGCCGTCCAGCATCACCCAGCCGCCGCGGGGGCCATAGCGCTGGATATCGCGCCCCGGCGTGCCGCTGCCCTGGTAGCCGATGAACAGCACGCAGTGGCGCGGGTCGCTCAACATGCGCTTGAGGTAGTTCACCACCCGACCGCCGCTGACCATGCCGCTGGCCGCGATCACCACCGCCGGGCGGCCGCTCTCCGCGAGATAGGCCAGGGTGCGTTCGTGTTCGTCATGAGAGTTAACGGTATAAAGATTCTCGAAATTGAGCGGATGCCGCCCCGCCCCCAGGCGCCGGTGGGCCTCGGCGTCCCACCACGGCTTGAGCTCGCGGTAGACCTCGGTGAAGCGCGCCGCCAGGGGCGAATCGACGATGATCTCCAGGTCGCGCCAGCGCGGGCCGGTCGCCTGGTGGATCAGCGTCTCCAGCTCGTAGAGCAGCTCCTGGGTGCGGCCGATGCTGAAGGCGGGGATCACCACGCTGCCGCCGTTGGCCAGCGCCCGATCGATGGCCGCCTTGAGCCGGCCACAGCGCTGGCGGCGGTTGTCGTGCTCGCGGTCGCCGTAGGTGCTCTCCAGCACCAGGGTGTCGCAGCGCCAGGGGGACTTCGGCGCCGGCAGCAGCGGCGAATAGGGCGCCCCCAGATCGCCGGAGAAGAGCGTGCGGTGCGCCTGACCCGTCGCCCGGGCCAGGGTATCGACCTCCACGTAGGCGGAGCCGAGGATATGCCCGGCGCGCTTGAGCTTGACCCGCACCCGGTGGCGCTCGTCGTCCACCAGGGTGTGCCAGGCGCCATAGTCCAGCGCCACCAGCCGGCTCTCCACCTCGCCCAGGAAGCGCTCGATCAGCGCCCGGTCCCGGGTGAAGCCGATCTTCAGGGCGTCCTCGATCACCAGCGGCAGCAGCCGCCGTGAGGGCAGCGAGCAGAGGATCGGCCCCCGCCACCCCGCCGCCAGCAGGTAGGGCAGCCGGCCGATATGGTCGATATGCACGTGGGTGACCACCAGGGCCAGCACGTCCTCCACCGGGAAGCGCACCTGCAGCTGCTCGAAGCCCTCCACGGGGTCCGCGTCCTGGCCCTGGAAGAGCCCGCAGTCGATCAGCAGCGCGCGGTCCTCGGCGATCTGCAGCCGGTGGCAGCTGCCGGTCACCCCGTTGGCACCGCCGTGATGAAGGATCTCGGGATAGGTGGACATGGCGTACGGCCTCCCTGCCGAAGGTAAGTGGTTTCACTATAGCCGCTGCGGCGGGGAGGCGTATTTTCAGAAATATTTTTCACAACCACTTGCCTACGACCTTGGTCGAAGCTAGAGTATGCAGCAAGAGATATGGAAATACTTTCCGAAAAATCAGCCCAGCCGCCAGGAGAGCACCATGACCACCGAGCGCATCCCCACCATCTGGGACCAGCCCCTGCCCCGCGCCAAGCGCCAGGTTCAAGAGCGCACCTCTAACGCCGAGCGTTTCCTCACCATCTGGAGCCGGCCGGTGGCCAGCCTGC
>PWIZ01000381.1 GCA_003560175.1 Halomonas sp.
AACACGGCGATCTGACGCCATTTGGGGATCAGCGCCTCGAAGGGATCGCCGCCGCCTTCCGGCGTGATGGTCAAGCGACGCTTGCCCTTGGTCTCCTTGCCGAAGCTCATCACGCCGCTGATCTCGGCCAGTATCGCCGGTTCTTTCGGCTTGCGTGCCTCGAACAGGTCGGCCACGCGGGGCAAGCCACCGGTGATGTCCTTGTTGGCAGACGCCTCGACCGGGATGCGGGCGACGACCTCGCCGACGCCGATCTTCGCACCGTTGTCGGCGGTGACGATCGACTTGCCGGGCAGCAGATACTGCACCGGGGTGTCGGAGCCGCTGACGGTCACCGGCTTGCCGGTCTCGTCGTTGAGCAGGATCATCGGGCGCTTGTCACGGCCCGCCATGGGACGGCCGGCCGATTCGATCACCTCGATGGAGGAGAGGCCGGTCATCTCATCCACGGTACGGTGAATGGTCAGGCCCTCATCCATGTCGGCGTACTGCACGGTACCCTCGCCCTCGGCGACGATGGGGTGGGTGTGCGGATCCCACTTGGCCACTGCCTGGCCGGAATCAACCGGATCGCCGTCACGGACGGAGAGCTCGGCGCCGTAGGGCAGCTTGTAGTACTCGCGCTCGCGGCCGTGGTCGTCGGCAACGGCCAGGGCGCTGGAGCGGGACACCACCACCAGCTTGCCGTCGGCGCGTTCCACATACTTGATGTTGTGCAGGCGCACGCGGCCGCCATGCTTGACCTGGACGCTGTCCACCGCGGAGGCACGGGATGCCGCGCCGCCAATGTGGAAGGTCCGCATGGTCAGCTGGGTACCGGGCTCACCGATGGACTGGGCGGCGATGACGCCGACTGCCTCACCGATGTTCACCTGGTGGCCACGCGCCAGGTCGCGGCCGTAGCAGGTCGCGCAGACGCCGTGGACGGTCTGACAGGCGATGGCGCTGCGCACCACGATCTCGTCTACGCCCATGGTGTCGAGCTCGGCACACCACTTCTCGTCGAGCAGGGTGCCGCGCGGGATCAGCACCTCGTCACTGGCCGGATCGATGACATCCTGGGCCACGACACGACCCAGCACACGCTGGGCCAGGGAGACGATGATATCGCCCCCCTCGATCACCGGGTGCAGGGTCAGCCCGTTCTCGGTGTCGCAATCGGTCTCGGTGATCACCATATCCTGGGCCACGTCCACCAGACGACGAGTCAGGTAGCCGGAGTTGGCGGTCTTGAGTGCCGTATCCGCCAGGCCCTTACGGGCACCGTGAGTCGAGATGAAGTACTGGAGTACGTTCAGACCCTCACGGAAGTTGGCGATGATCGGGGTTTCGATGATCGAACCGTCCGGCTTGGCCATCAGGCCGCGCATCCCCGCCAGCTGGCGGATCTGGGCGGCACTACCACGAGCACCGGAGTCGGCCATGATGAAGACGCTGTTGAAGGAGTCCTGCTCGACCTCGTTGCCGTCACGGTCGATCACGGTCTCCTTCTCGATACCGTCCATCATCGCCCGGGCCACCTTGTCGTTGGCCTTGGACCAGATGTCGATCACCTTGTTGTACTTCTCGCCGGCGGTGACGAGACCCGAGGAGAACTGATCCTCGATCTCCTTCACCTCATCCTCGGCGGCCTCGATGATCTCGGCCTTGGCGTCCGGGATGACGAAGTCGTTGACGCCGATGGAGGCGCCGGACCAGGTGGCCATGCGGAAGCCGGTGAACATCAGCTGATCGGCGAAGATCACCGTCGGCTTCAGGCCTGCACGACGATACACCTCGTTGAGCAGCTTCGAGATCGCCTTCTTCTTCATCGGCTGGTCGATCAGCGCGAAGGGCACGCCCTCGGGCAGGATGCGGAACAGCAGCGCGCGACCCACGGTGGTGTCGTAGAGGCGACGGTGGTCGCTGCGCTCGCCGGTCTCCTCGTCCACATCCACCTCGTCCAGGCGCACCTTGACCCGAGCATGCATGGCGACGTGCTGGGTACCGAAGGCGCGATCCACCTCGTCGAGGTTGGCAAAGACCATGCCCTCGCCCTTGGCGTTGATCTTCTCGCGGGTCATGTAGTAAAGACCCAGCACCACATCCTGGGAGGGCACGATGATCGGCTCGCCATTGGCCGGCGACAGCACGTTGTTCGTCGCCATCATCAGCGTTCGCGCTTCGAGCTGGGCCTCCAGGGTCAGCGGCACGTGGACCGCCATCTGGTCCCCGTCGAAGTCGGCGTTGTAGGCGGCACACACCAGCGGATGCAGCTGGATCGCCTTGCCCTCGATCAGCAGCGGCTCGAAGGCCTGGATGCCGAGGCGGTGCAGGGTCGGGGCGCGGTTGAGCAGCACCGGGTGCTCGCGAATGACGTCGGCGAGAATGTCCCACACCTCCACCGTCTCGCGCTCCACCATCTTCTTGGCCGCCTTGATGGTGGAGGCGTAGCCGAGGCTCTGCAGCTTGGAGTAGATGAACGGCTTGAACAGCTCCAGCGCCATCTTCTTGGGCAGGCCGCACTGGTGCAGACGCAGGGTCGGGCCCACGGTGATGACCGAGCGGCCGGAGTAGTCGACGCGCTTGCCCAGCAGGTTCTGGCGGAAGCGGCCCTGCTTGCCCTTGATCATGTCGGCCAAGGACTTCAGCGGGCGCTTGTTGGAGCCGGTGATGGCACGACCGCGACGGCCGTTGTCCAGCAGGGCGTCCACCGCCTCCTGCAGCATGCGCTTCTCGTTGCGCACGATGATATCCGGCGCATTGAGGTCGAGCAGCCGCTTCAGGCGGTTATTGCGGTTGATCACCCGGCGATAGAGGTCGTTGAGGTCGGAGGTCGCGAAACGACCGCCATCCAGGGGCACCAGCGGACGCAGGTCCGGCGGCAGCACCGGCAGCACCTCCATGACCATCCACGCCGGCGCGTTGCCGGAGTTATAGAAGGCCTCGAGCAGCTTGAGCCGCTTGGAGAGCTTCTTGATCTTGGTCTCGGAATTGGTCTGGGGGATCTCCTCGCGCAGGCGATCGATCTCCTCGGCCAGGTCGATGTCCTTGAGCAGCGCCTGAACGGCCTCGGCACCCATGCGAGCATCGAAGTCGTCACCGAACTCCTCGAGGGCTTCGAAGTACTGCTCATCGTTGAGCAGCTGGCCACGCTCGAGGGTCGTCATGCCCGGGTCGATGACCACGAAGCTCTCGAAATAGAGCACCCGCTCGATATCGCGCAGGGTCATATCCAGGAACATGCCGATACGCGACGGCAACGACTTGAGGAACCAGATGTGCGCGACCGGGCTCGCCAGCTCGATATGCCCCATCCGCTCGCGACGCACGGCGGCCTTGGTGACCTCCACGCCGCACTTCTCGCAAATGATGCCGCGGTGCTTCATGCGCTTGTACTTGCCGCACAGGCACTCGTAGTCCTTCACCGGGCCGAAGATCTTGGCGCAGAACAGGCCATCCCGCTCCGGCTTGAAGGTGCGGTAGTTGATGGTCT
>PWIZ01000284.1 GCA_003560175.1 Halomonas sp.
ATGGCGTGGCGGTGAACAGGGTTCAGCGGGGTAGTGGAATCGACCACCAGAATATCAATCGGCTGATCCCCCAGACGAAGCTGAAGGCGTGCGGTCAAGGTCAGCATCCTGTCCATCTTGTTTTCGATCAGGCCCGGACTCTCAACCAGCAGGTCGATATCCCCTCCCCTGGTGTCATCATCCAGGCGCGAACCGAACAGCCTCACACTCACCTCCTCACCGAACACCTCAGCCGTTGTCTGCTTGATGATTTCCACTTGTTCCTGCGTCAGTCGCATCGGACAACATCCTGCATTTTGAAAAGATCGCGCGATAAATCGCCGACGTGTCGGACCAGCTCCTACATTCTGGCGTCGATTCGCTGCTTCCGCGACCAGGCGATCAGCACCAGGCCGCCGACGATCATCGGCAGGGTCAACAGCATGCCCATGGTTACCCAGCCGAAGGCGAGATAGCCGATATGGGCATCGGGCAGGCGCACGAACTCCACCGCGAAGCGGAACAGGCCGTAGAGCGCCAGGAAGAGACCGGAGAGCAGCCCGCGGGCGCGGGGCTTGGCGGAGACGAACCACAGCACCAGGAAGAGCACCAGCCCTTCCAGCACCGCCTCGTAGAGCGCCGAGGGGTGGCGCGGCTGGGGGCCCAGGCCGGGGAACGGCATGCCCCAGGGCAGCTCGGTAACGCGGCCCGGCAGCTCGCGATTGATGAAGTTGCCGATGCGCCCGGCGCCCAGGCCGATGGGCACCAGCGGCGCCACGAAATCGGTCAGGGTGAAGTAGGCCAGCCCCTTCTTCCGGGCGAACCACCAGGAGGCTAACAGCACGCCGGCCAGGCCGCCGTGGAAGCTCATGCCGCCGTCCCAGACGCGGAAGATCCAGAGCGGATCGCCGGCCCACTGGCCCAGGCCATAGAAAAGCGCATAGCCCAGGCGCCCGCCTACCACTACGCCGATGGCGGCATAGAACAACAGGTCGCCGATATCGTCATGGGTGAGGCCGATGCGCGCGGCGCGCCGGCGGCCCAGGAACCAGGCGGAGACGAAGCCCACCACGTACATCAGCCCGTACCAGTAAACCTGAAAGGGGCCGAGGGAGATCGCCACGGGGTCTATATCGGGGTAGTTGAGCATCGGGAGTCCTTGGGGGTAAAACGGCATCATGGGGTGCCGGGGGCGTCGAGACCGGTCGGCAGCCAGCGCCTGACCCGCTCGATCAGCTGCTGGGGGCGATAGGGCTTGGCCAGATAGTCGTCCAGGCCCGCTTCGGCGAAACGCCGGCGATCCTCAGCGCTGGCGTTGGCGGTCAGCGCCACCAGGACGCTGCGATGGCCCGGGTGACGCTCGGCCTCGACGTCACGCCAGCGGCGGCTGGTCTCCATGCCGTCCATGTCGGGCATGAAGATATCCATCAGCACCAGGTCGAAGGGCATCTGCTCCAGACAGGCCAGGGCCTCGGCGCCGCTGGTCGCGGTGCGTACCTCCAACCCCTGACGCTCGAGCACCTGGCGGGCAAGCATCAGGTTGACGGGGCCGTCGTCGACAATCAGCACTCGGCTAACCCGCCGGACGGGAGACGGGTCCGCGGCAGAGGGCTCTTCACCGGAGATGCCCTCGAGCAGTACCGCCAGATCGCCGAGCCGCTCGCGCAGCTCGTCAAGGGTGCGGCGCTGCGAGTCGCTCAGGGGGTCGTCTTCTGCGGTCAGCAGCGCATCCAGGCGGGCACTGAGTGGCTGGAGTTCGCGGCCGAGCAGGGTCAGGTAGTCAGACTTGAGCCGCGATCCCTCTCGCGCCCGGTCGCGCCCGGCGGCCAGACGATCCAGGCGCTGCTCACGCCGGGCAAGGTCCGCCTCCAGGCTCTGCAGGCGGCGACGCAGCGGCTCCTCGCCGGCGGCGATGAGGTCGACCGCCGGGGCCGCGACGGCCATGCGCCGGGGGGGCGGGGGGCCGGCATCGGGTTCGGCATGCCCCCCGGGCTGGCGCAGTGCACCGGCCACCACCACGACGAGGTTGAACGCCGAGGCCAGCAGCAGCGCCGCCAGCCAGCCGCTGGGGGCGTCGGCCATCAACAGCGCCAGCAGACCCGCCAGCAGCAGGCCGAGCTGCACCAGCAGCGCAAGGCGAAGGCAAGAAGGAAATCGCCGCGGTGGGCGACGGTTGTCGACTCGCATTGTCATCCCTAGTCGATAACGAGATTGGCAAAATATTGGCGAAAGAGTGTACGTCGGGGGTGGCCGGCTGTCATGGCCGGTGATCTCACGGACGGCGGAACGCTTCCCGAGGGCACCGGGAGCCGCTAAGCTGGCGCGATGTGCCTGATTGCCTTCGACCATCGCCCCGGGGAAGCGTGGCCGCTGCGGCTGGTCGCCAACCGCGACGAGTTCCATGCCCGCCCTGCCGCCCCGCTCGCCCGCTGGGCGGATGCCCCCGCCATCATCGGCGGACGCGACCTGGAGGCCGGCGGCAGCTGGCTGGCCATCCACCGCGACGGGCGCTTCGCCGCGGTCACCAACGTACGCGACCCGCGACTCAAGGTCGCGGGCAATGCGCCCAGCCGCGGCGACCTGGTGCGTGACGCCCTCACCTGCGCCGACCTTCCCGCCTGGCTCGACCGCCTGGCCGGAGGCGACGCCGCACGCTTTGCCGGCTTCAACCTGCTGGCCGGCGACGGGAGCCGGCTATGGCACCTGCACCGCGGCCTGGATGGCATCCATCTGGGCGAGGTTCCCCCCGGCCTGCACGGTCTCTCCAACTCAAGCCTGAACACCCCCTGGCCGAAGCTGATCGAGGCGCGCCAGGGGCTCGGCGCCTGCCTGCGCCACGGCCGCTGGCCCGAGGATGCCCTCATGGCCATGGCCGACCCCCTCCCCGCCGATGACCACCAGCTGCCGGAAACCGGGGTGGGCCTGGAGATGGAGCGGATGCTCTCCTCCCCCTTCATCGTCGGCGAGCGCTATGGCACCCGCGCCATGACCTGGGTCGGCTGGCACGCCAGCGGCCGCATCGAGATCGGAGAACGGCGCTTCGGGCCCGAGGGTGTGGCGCTGGGGGAGAGCGTGGAGCGCTTCACCACTTAGGCAATACCCCCAAAGGCTCATTCTTTATGGTGGGAGATGGGCTCTGCCCGGCGAATGGCGCCGCAGGCGCCCCGGCGGTGTTGCTTACGTTGCAGAATGCCGCCCAGGAGCCCTTCGTCCTCCCTTCGCCCCGCAGAGCGTGGCTCCCACCAGAAAAAACCATCCTCAAGCAGAAGACCAACGATGGGCGATGCTGCTCTTCAATCCCTTGGCGGCAGCAGGTGGCCGAGCTCCCAGCCACCCAGGCGTTCAGCCAGGTGACGGCGTACTTCACCGGGACTGTCGAGGCGCAGGGTCTCCGCGACCAGGTCGCGGGCCCCTTCCAGGGTCACGCGGCGGATGGCGGCGCGCACCTTGGGCAGACTGGGGGCGTTCATGGAGAGGGCATCGAAGCCCA
>PWIZ01000347.1 GCA_003560175.1 Halomonas sp.
CCAGCTCCATGGTTGCCGGGTCCAGGGGGATCTGGCCCGAAAGGTAGATGGTGTTGCCGGCCTTGATGGCCTGGGAGTAAGGGCCGATGGCGGCGGGCGCCTTGTCGGTGTTGATCACGGCCTTGTTGCTCATGGTGTGCTCCATTGGATGGGTTGCTGCTTTGGAAAATGAAACGCGGCCCGGCTACCCCAGCGGGGCGCTGTCGGGCCGGCCGGAGAAGCTCAGTTGCCGAGTCGGGTGATGCGTTCGACGTGGGGCAGGTTGCGCAGTCGCTTGATGATGCGCGCCAGATGGACGCGATCTCGCACCGACAGGGTCAGGTTCACGGTGACCAGGCGGGCATCACGCTCCTCGATGCCGATGCGTTCGATGTTGGCCTCGGCATCGGTAACCAGGCCGGCCAGTTCGGCCACCAGTCCGCGACGGCTCTCCACCTCCAGGCGAAGCGCCACCGGGAAGTCCTCGGCGATGTCCTCGGACCACTCCAGGGCAAACAGCTTGTCCGGATCGTTCCTGAGTTCGCCCAGGTTATGGCACTCGGTGCGGTGCACCACGATCCCCTTGCCTACCGAGAGGTGGCCGATGACCGGGTCGCCCGGCAGCGGATGGCAGCAGCGAGCGAACTTGATCACCATGCCTTCGGCGCCGCTGATCAGGATGGGACCATGGGCGCGCGACTCGTCCTTGCCGGCGGGCGATTCGCCGTGCTGCAGGTCGAGCAGGCGGCGGCCCACCACGTGGGCGATCCGATTGCCCAGGCCAATGGATTCCAGGAGGGCTTCGACGTTTTTCAGACCGAGCTCGGCCAGCAGGCCGGCCAGCGGCCCTTCGGGCAGCTCCTCCAGGCTGGTCTCGAACTGGGCCAGCGACTTGTTGAGCAGTCGCCGGCCGAGCTGCACCGCTTCGGTGTGCTTCTGGTGCTTGAGCGCATGGCGAATCGCCGAGCGCGCCTTGGCGGTGGCCACGAAGTTGAGCCAGGCCAGGTTGGGTCTTGCCCCGGGGGCGGTGATGATATCCAGGGTCTGGCCGCTTTCCAGGCGGGTGGAGAGCGGGGCCAGGTGGCGGTCGATGCGACAGGCGATGGTGCCGTTGCCGATATCGGTATGCACCGCATAGGCGAAGTCGATCACCGTGGCGCCCTGGGGCAGCTCCATGATGTCGCCCTTGGAGGTGAACACGTAGATATCGTCGGGGAAGAGATCATTCTTGACGTGCTCGATGAACTCCAGCGAGTCACCGGCGTGGCGCTGCATCTCCAGCAGGCCCTTGATCCAGGAGCGGGCCCGGGCGTGGCTCCCCTCGGCGATCGGATGCTGGGTCTGACCGGCCTTGTAGAGCCAGTGGGCGGCGATGCCGTTGTTGGCCATGGCCTCCATCTCGCGGGTACGGACCTGCACCTCGATGGGCATGCCGCCGCTGCCGAACAGCGAGGTGTGCAGGCTCTGATAACCGTTGGCCTTGGGGATGGCGATGTAGTCCTTGAACCGTCCGGGCACCGGCTTGTAGAGGTTGTGCACCACGCCGAGGATGCGATAGCAGCTGTCGACATCATTGCAGATAATGCGGAAACCGAAGACATCCATGATCTCGGCAAACGGCTTGCGCTGGTCGCGCATCTTCTTGTAGATCGACAGCAGGTGCTTCTGGCGGCCGATCACCGTGGCGGAGAGCTCTTCGTCGTCGAGGCTCTGCTGCAGGGTGTTCTGTATCTGGCGGATCGCCGAACGGCGGTTCCCCCGGGCGCTGGAGACTGCGCGCTTGATGCGTTCGGCGCGCATCGGATGCAGCGCCTGGAAGGAGAGGTCCTCGAGCTCCACGCGGATGGTGTTGATGCCCAGCCGACTGGCGATGCGGGCGTAGATCTCCAGGGTCTCGCGGGCGATGCGGCGCTTCTTCTCCGGGCGCAGGGCGCCCAGGGTGCGCATATTGTGCAGCCGGTCGGCGAGCTTGACGATGATCACCCGGATATCCCGGGACATCGCCAGGACCATCTTCTGGAAGTTCTCGGCCTGGGCGATCGCCTTGTCCTCAAAGGCGATCTGGGTCAGCTTGGAGACCCCGTCCACCAGTTCCGCCACCGGCTTGCCGAACTGCTTGGCCAGCGCCTCCTTGCTGACTCCGGTATCTTCGATGACGTCGTGCAGCATGGCCGCCATCAGACTCTGATGGTCCATGTGCATGTTGGCGAGGATATTGGCGACGGCGAGAGGGTGGGTGACATAGGGCTCGCCGGAACGCCGGCGCTGTCCATCGTGGGCCTGCTCGGCATAGTAGAAGGCGCGCTTGACCTGCTGGATCTCGCTCTGGGGAAGGTAGCTGCCGAGACGGTCGGCCAGGTCATCGATGGTGAACATGCGGCGCGCCCTGATTCCTGCGTTAGCGTCCTGGGAAGGATGACGGCGCTGAGGCGCCGGCGTGATCACTCCTCGCCGGTGCCGCCGAAGAAGGGCTCGCGAACCGGGCGCACCGCGGCTTCCACCGGCTCGTCGAGAACGCTTACGTCGACGAGGCCGGCCGCGATCTCGCGCAGGGCGACCACGGTGGGTTTGTCGTTTTCCCAAGGCACCAGGGCATCGCGTGAGCCGCGGGCCAGCTGGCGCGCTCGCGCGGTGGAAATCATCACCAGCTGGAAGCGGTTCTCGACATTTTCCAGACAATCTTCAACTGTGACTCGCGCCATGGGATGTCTTCCTGAAAGCTAGCGGGAACCCGCAGGAGCACACGCGGTGCGCGTGAGGGCGGATTCCACTTATGGGTAGACCCGATAGGTTACTCGACGCCTGGTTGCCGTGACAAGCGCTGCAGTGCAGCGCCTGTGGGGCTCAGGAGAGCAGCGCCTGCAGCAGCGGGGCGTGAGCCTTGCCGGCACGCTCGCGTCTCAGCCGCTGGGCGACCACCAGAGCCTGCAGCTCGCGCAGGGCGGTGGTGAAGTCGTCGTTGATCACCAGATAGTCATATTCGTCGTGGTGGGACATCTCGCTCACCGCATCTTGCATGCGCCGTTCGATCACCGCGTGCTCGTCGGTGCCGCGGCTGGCGAGGCGGTGCTCCAGCTCTTCCCGGGAGGGGGGCAGGATGAAGATCGACACCGTATCGGGCAGCTGGCTGCGCACTTGACGAGCGCCCTGCCAGTCGATCTCCAGGATCACATCCTGGCCAACGTCCAGGGCCGCCTGCACCGTGAGGCGCGAGGTGCCGTAATAGTTGTCGAAGACCCGAGCATGCTCGAAGAATTCGCCGCGTTCGATCATCGCCTCGAAGGTCGGCAGGTCCACGAAGTGGTAGTTCACGCCGTCCACTTCGCCGTTGCGGCGCTCGCGGGTGGTGTGTGACACCGACACCTGGATGCCGTCGAGGCTCTCGATCAGCTCGCGCACCAGGCTGGTCTTGCCGGCGCCTGAGGGGGCGGAAACGATGAAGAGGGTACCCTGGGGCATGGTCGGCATCCCTGTGTGACAGCTGGATGA
>PWIZ01000233.1 GCA_003560175.1 Halomonas sp.
CGTTTCCCGCGGTGGGGCTGATGAGCGAGCTGCCGCCGCTGTTGCTCACCGCCTTGCGCTTTGCCATTGCCTGCAGCGCGCTCTGGTGGCTGGCGCGCCGCTCGCCGGAGTTCCTGCCGCCTTGGCGCCTGCTGCCGCTCTACGCCCTGATGGGTCTCTGCCTGGCCGGCTTCTTCGGCGCCATGTTCTGGGCGGCCCACCACGCCACGGCACTCTCCATGGCGACCCTCTTTGTGACTGTGCCGCTGCTGGCCTTCCTGCTGGGGTTGGGCCTGGGGGTGGAGCGCCCGGGCTGGCGGCTGCCGGTGATCCTGGCGCTGGGTGCGTTCGGTGCCCTGGGGCTGGCCGTCGCCGAAGGGTGGCAACAGGGTGGGCTCCTGCGCATCGGCATCGGGGAGGCGGTGTTCTTCCTGGGCTGTCTCTCCACCGCGCTCTATCCGGTACTCAGCAAGTGGGGGCTGGCCACCGGGCGGCTGCCGGATTCGGCAGCGGTACGCACCTTCTGGAGCCTAGGGGCGGGCGGCGTACTGATCGGCCTGGTCGGAATTCTGGTCGAGCCACTGGCCGAGCTGGCCACCATGGGCGGACGGGACCTGGCGCTGCTGGTTTACCTGGGACTCTTCTCCAGCGCCCTGACCTTCTGGCTGATGCAGCGGGCCACGGCGGCGCTGACACCGGGGGCGGTCACCGCCTACGGCTATCTGGTGCCCTTCGTCTCCATGCTGCTGCTGTTCGTGCAGTCCCCGGCCCGCGTCGGCTGGGTGTGGCTGCCGGGCAGCCTCGCGGTGCTGTTGGCCATGGCGCTGCTGATGCGTGGCAGCCGGTCATCAAGCGGCTGATGGTGGGCGGGACGGCTCTGGTATACTGATGTCCATTCTTGAACCGCTATCGCTTCTACAGGAGTCCACATGACCCGTATCGCCATCGTCGGTGTCGCCGGCCGCATGGGCCGCACCCTGGTCAACGCCGTGCTGCAGGATGACGGGACCACCCTGGCGGGCGGGATCGTCGAGCCGGGCAGTTCATTGGTTGGCGCCGACATCGGCGAGCTGGCCGGGGTCGGCAGGCTGGAGGTGAGCGCCGTAGATTCCGTGGAGGCGATCGTCGGCGATTTCGACGTGCTGATCGACTTCACCTCGCCCGCGGTGACCCTTGCCAACCTGGCCTTCTGCGCCGAGCACGGCAAGCGCATGGTGATCGGCACCACCGGCCTGTCCGATGACGAACTGGCCGAGCTCGACGGCTTCCGCGAGCGGCTGCCCTTCGTCTTCGCGCCCAATATGAGCGTGGGGGTCAACCTGACGCTGAAGCTGCTGGAGACCGCGGCCAGGGCGCTGGGGGACGAGGGCTACGACATCGAGGTGATCGAGGCGCACCACCGCCACAAGGTGGATGCCCCTTCCGGCACCGCGCTGAAGATGGGCGAGGTGGTGGCCGAGAGCCTGGGCCGCACCCTCAAGGAGCACGGCGTCTTCGAGCGGGCGGGGCAGTGCGGGCCGCGCACCGACAAGGAGATCGGCTTCGCCACGGTGCGCGCCGGCGACATCGTCGGCGAGCATACCGTGATGTTCGCCACCGAAGGCGAGCGCATCGAGATCACCCACAAGGCCTCGAGCCGCATGACCTTCGCCAAGGGCGCGGTGCGCGCGGCCCGCTGGGTGGCCGGCCGGAACCAGGGCCGCTACTCGATGCAGGATGTGCTGGGTCTGGGCTGACCGGGAGCCGGGGGTAGCCGCTGAGCGGCGTTTCCTGTAGTATTCCGAAAATTTTGGCCGGGCGCCTGGGCAAAAGCCCCGAAACAGCGCTTGTTGCTTCGGCCCCCAGTATTCAGATGTTCTGGGCGAATCAGTTCCGAGCGAATGACAACAAGCGGGATGAAACCGGTCTTTATCGGGTTTCGTCCCGCTTTTTTGCGGGGCGGCCATCCGCGGGGCGGCCATCCGCGGCCACGCCATCAGGAAGCAGCATTTCAGCACGAGCTGTCTCTTATCGCTGTTCGTAAAAGCCGTTTGTAAAAGCCGTTTGTAAAGCTGTTCGAAAAACATGGGAGGACGTTGCATTGAACAAACCCGCGATACTGGCCCTGGAAGACGGCAGTGTGTTTCATGGCACGGCGATCGGTGCCGATGGACAGACCAGCGGTGAGGTGGTGTTCAATACGGCAATGACTGGCTATCAGGAGATCCTCACGGATCCCTCCTATACCCGCCAGATCGTCACCCTGACCTACCCCCATATCGGCAACACCGGCATCAACGCCGAGGATGTCGAGTCCGGCGCCATCGCCGCCGCCGGCCTGGTGATCCGCGATCTGCCGCTGATGGCCAGCAGCTTTCGCAGCGAGCAGAGCCTCTCCGACTATCTCCAGAGCCAGAACGTGCTGGGCATCGCCGAGATCGATACCCGCCGACTGACCCGCATCCTGCGCGACAAGGGTGCCCAGAACGGGGCGATCCTGGCAGGCGCCGAGGCCGAGGGTGATGACGCCGTGGAGCGTGCCCTGGAGGCCGCCCGCGCCTTCCCGGGCCTCAAGGGCATGGACATGGCCAGGGTGGTTTCCTGCCAGGCCCCCTATGAGTGGAGCGAAGGCGAGTGGACCCTGGGTGAGGGCTATGCCGATGCATCCGCCGCCGAGCGCCCCTTTCACGTGGTCGCCTACGACTTCGGCGTCAAGCGCAACATCCTGCGCATGCTCGCCTCCCGTGGCTGCCGCCTGACCGTGGTGCCGGCCCAGACCCCGGCGGTCGAGGTGCTGGCTATGGCCCCCGACGGTGTCTTCCTGGCCAACGGCCCGGGTGACCCCGAGCCCTGCGACTACGCCATCAAGGCGATCGGTGAGATCCTCGAGACAGAGCTGCCGGTGTTCGGCATCTGCCTGGGCCACCAGCTGCTGGCGTTGGCCAGCGGTGCCAAGACCGTGAAGATGAATCACGGCCACCACGGCGCCAACCACCCGGTGCAGGACCTCGACACCGGCCGCGTGATGATCACCAGCCAGAACCACGGCTTCGCCGCCGACGAGGCAAGCCTGCCGGACAACGTGCGCGCCACCCATCGCTCGCTGTTCGACGGCACCCTGCAGGGGATCGAGCGCACGGACCGCCCGGCCTTCAGCTTCCAGGGCCACCCGGAAGCGAGCCCCGGCCCGAGGGATGTCGCGCCGCTGTTCGACCGCTTCGTCGAGATGATGAAGGCCCGCAAGGCCTGAGCTAGCGCTCGAGACGTCATCCCGAGAACCTCGCCCCTCGTCACCTATTTCTGCGGGAAGCACCATGCCCAAGCGTACCGACATCCAGAGCATCATGATCATTGGCGCCGGCCCCATCGTCATCGGCCAGGCGTGCGAATTCGACTACTCCGGCGCCCAGGCCTGCAAGGCGCTGCGCGAGGAGGGCTACCGGGTCATCCTGGTGAACTCCAACCCGGCCACCATCATGACCGACCCGGCCATGGCCGATGCCACCTA
>PWIZ01000036.1 GCA_003560175.1 Halomonas sp.
CGCAACCCGGTGATGCTCTACTCCATCGGCAAGGACTCTGCGGTGATGCTGCACCTGGCGCGAAAGGCCTTCTATCCCGGGCCACCGCCTTTCCCGCTGCTCCATGTGGACACCACCTGGAAGTTCCGCGAGATGATCGCCTTCCGCGACCGCATGGCGGACGAGGCGGGCATGGAGCTGCTGGTGCATACCAACGAGGAGGGGCGAGCCGCCGGCATCAACCCCTTCGACCACGGATCCAGCGGCTACACCGACGTGATGAAGACCGCAGCGCTCAAGCAGGCCCTGGACAAGTACGGCTTCGACGCCGCCTTCGGCGGGGCCCGTCGCGACGAGGAGGCGAGTCGCGCCAAGGAGCGTGTCTTCTCCTTCCGTGACAAGTTCCACCGCTGGGATCCCAAGAACCAGCGCCCGGAGCTATGGAACCTCTACAACGCCCGGATCAACAAGGGCGAGTCGATCCGCGCCTTCCCGCTCTCCAACTGGACCGAGCTGGATATCTGGCAGTATATCTATCTGGAATCCATTTCCATCGTGCCGCTCTACTTCAGCGCCCCGCGCCCGGTGGTGGAACGCGACGGTATGCTGGTGATGGTCGACGACGAGCGCCTGCCCCTGGCCGCGGGCGAGATGCCCGAAGAGAGGTGGGTGCGTTTCCGCACCCTGGGCTGCTACCCGCTCACCGGGGCGGTGGAGTCCAGGGCCGCCACCCTGCCCGAGATCATCCAGGAGATGCTGCTGACGAGAACCTCCGAACGCAGCGGCCGCGCCATCGACCACGACCAGGCCGGCTCCATGGAGAAGAAGAAGCGCGAGGGCTATTTCTGATGTCACACCAATCGACCCTGATCGCCGACAATATCGAGCAGTATCTGCACGAGCACGAGAACAAGGATCTGCTGCGCTTCATCACCTGCGGCAGCGTGGATGACGGCAAGTCGACCCTGATCGGCCGGCTCTTGCACGATTCCAAGATGATCTTCGACGACCAACTCGCCGCGATCACTCGCGATTCGAAGACGGTCGGCACCACCGGCGAGGAGGTCGATCTGGCCCTGCTGGTGGACGGCCTGCAGTCGGAGCGGGAGCAGGGCATCACCATCGACGTGGCCTACCGCTTCTTCTCCACCGACAGACGCAAGTTCATCATCGCCGACACGCCGGGGCATGAGCAGTACACCCGCAACATGGCCACCGGAGCATCGACTGCAAGCCTGGCGATCATCCTGATCGACGCCCGCTACGGCGTGCAGACCCAGACCCGGCGCCACAGCTTCATCGCCGACCTGCTGGGCATCCAGCATCTGGTGGTGGCGGTGAACAAGATGGACCTGGTGGACTACTCCGAGGCCCGCTTCGACGAGATCGTCACCGAGTATCAGGAAATTGTCGGTCAGCTCCAGGCCCGGGACATTCGCTTCGTGCCGCTCTCGGCGCTCAAGGGCGACAACGTGGTCAACAGGAGCGAGCCGCTCTCCTGGTATTCGGTCGATGGGCAACCCGGGCCAACCTTGCTGGAGCTGCTGGAGAGCGTCGAGGTCAGCCGCGACCGCAACCTGACCGACCTGCGCCTGCCGGTGCAGTACGTCAATCGTCCTAACCTGGACTTCCGCGGCTATGCGGGCACCCTGGAGGCGGGCGTGCTGCGCCCCGGCCAGGCGATCAAGGTGCTGCCCTCCGGCAGGCGCTCAACCGTCGAGCGCATCGTCACCTGGGACGGGGATCTTGAAGCGGCCTGGCCGGGTCAGGCAATCACCGTGACCCTGGCCGACGAGATCGATATCTCCCGGGGCGACTGGATCGTCGCGGCAGACGCCGAGTTGGCCAGTTCCCACGCCTTCGAGGCGGATATTGTGTGGATGCATGAGCAGGCGCTGACCCCTGGGCGACAGGTCGACATTCGCCTGGCCGGCCGCTCGGTGGCGGGGCAGGTGGAGGAGATCCTCCATCAGGTGGATGTCAACACTCTGGCGCGACACCCGGCCGAGCGGCTGGAACTCAACGCCATCGCCCGCTGCCGGGTGGGGCTGACCGCAGAGGTGCCGCTGGATGAGTATGCGACCAGCCCGGGAACCGGCAGCTTTATCATTATCGACCGGCTCACCAACGCCACCCTGGGGGCGGGCATGATCCGAGCCGTGGTCGAGGGTGAGTCGGCGAGCCCCGGCGAAGTGGACTGGGCCGGTTTCGAGCTGGAGCTCAACGCCTTGGTGCGCCGATACTTCCCCCACTGGGAGGCGAAGGATATTCGCGAACGGCTCAAGCGCTGACCGCGCCCGGGTCGTCCCACCCTCCTCGACGCCCCGCTGAACTATAGCGGGGCGTCGCTTTCCGCTACCCTGATGATCATCACGATGCCTGTCATCAGGCGCGGGAGCGCAGCATGCGTATACGGCAAGACACCAGGTTGGCGCCGTGCCGGGGCCGGACCGAACCGAAGCGGAAGCGCTGATGGGCAGAGGACGGCGTGCCACCGGCCGGGTCAGGCGCATGCTGCACTTCATCACCCGGCCGATGAAGCGCGACCTCGGCCGCGGTGGCATTGCGGTCCACCCCTACCGCGGCTATGGCTCCCGGCGAGAAGCCTTTGTGATGGGGCGGGTGTTCCACCAGGCCGCCCTGGGGCGGAAAATCCCTCACCATGGCCTCCTGCGTGACTTGGCGGACGTGGTGCGCCGTATCGCTCGTCGCGGGGTGGCCGGTGTCCGGGTGGAGGCGAGCCTGGGTGCCAACCGCACCACCGTGACCACCGACCGTGACGGCTTCTTCGACATTCACCTGCCCCTCGAGACGCCGCTGCCGAAGGCGCTCTCCTGGCATCAGGCCGAGCTGCACGTGATCCGGGGCGAGGAACAGGTGCACTGCCACGCCGAGGTCTATGTCCCACCGCCGGAGACCGATCTGCTGGTGATCAGCGATATCGACGATACCGTGATGGTTACCGGTGTCGCCGACGGGTTGCGCGTGCTCTATCGGCTGTTCGTGCAGAAGGCTCACCAGCGCACCGCCTTTCCCGGCGTGGCCTCGCTCTACCGGGCGCTTCATGTCGGTGCCGAGGGTGAAGCCAGGCGCCCGATTCTCTATGTCTCCCGGGGGCCCTGGGGCATCTACGAGATGCTCGAGGCGTTCTTCCAGCTAAACCGCATTCCGGTGGGACCGATCCTGTTCCTGCGCGAGTGGGGGCTCTCCTGGCACCACCCCTGGCCGCGCCCCGCCCAGGATCACAAGCATGATCTCATCACCCGCATGCTGACGATGATGGAAGAGCTCCCCTGCGTGCTGATCGGCGACAGCGGACAGCAGGACCCCGAGGTCTATACCCGTATCGTCAAGGAGTATCCCGGTCGGGTGAAGGCGATCTACATTCGCCGGGTCGATCGCAAGCCCAACCGAGAGCGGGCCATCGAACGGCTGCGCCAGGAGCTCGCGCACAGCGACTGCGAGCTGATCCTGGCCGCCGA
>PWIZ01000041.1 GCA_003560175.1 Halomonas sp.
CTGGAGAAGGACGGCATCCCGTTCACCACCTTGACTGGCGACACCCCGGGCAAGACCCGCACCCAGCGCGTGGCGCTGTTCCAACAGGGCGAGATCCCGGTGTTCCTGATCAGCCTCAAGGCCGGCGGAACGGGCCTGAACCTCACCGCTGCGGATACCGTGATCCACTATGACCCCTGGTGGAACCCGGCGGTGGAAGCCCAGGCCACTGGCCGCGCCCACCGCATGGGCCAGCAGAACCCGGTGTTCGTCTACAAGCTGGTGTGCGCCGGCACCGTGGAGGAGCGCATCCTCGACCTGCAGGCGCGCAAGGCCGGTCTTGCTGCCTCGATCCTCGAGGGCGGTGCCGAGCACAGGAGCGAAGGCCCGCTGTTCGACGAGGAGGACCTGGCGCTGCTCTTTGCACCGGCGGTGTAGGGCGTTAGGTTAAGAAAAAATCTCTCTTTGGTTGAGGAATGAAAGTTTTCCTGCTGAAGTGAACAAAATATCTCACTTCTCAGGCATGGTGATGAAAAACGTTGGTTATGCGCATCTGCATGAGCACCTGGCGCTGGGTGTTCTGCCACCGCGGTGCCCGGGGCGCGTGAGACCAGTGACGCGCCTGATGCGGCTTGAGGATGAGCTGGCCGTGCCGCCGGAGCGTGCTCCTGCCGATGATGATCTTCTCTCGCATTTGCTGTTTGCCCTGAAGCATGAGGGCGTGGACCTGGCCATTCTTGCCGAGACGCTGCCTCACCTGCCGGTCGAGTCGCTTGCTGCGGCCCTGGAGGCGTCTCCCAACGGCATCTACCTGCGTCGCCTGGCCTATCTCTACGAGAGCTTCGTGGACCTTCTGCCGCTTGAACCCTCGGTCAAGGGACGCACTGTGCCGCTGTTCGACCCAGAGCGCTACGTGACGGGACCGGCCAAGCGCAACAGCCGCTGGCGCGTAGACTTCAATGGCCTGGGCACCCTCAAATACTGCGCTGTGGTGCGGCGGACGCCCGAGATCGAGGCGCTACTGAGGGAGGATGTACTGGCCGAGGCGCGTGCCTTCATGGCGTCCCTTCCGCCGGGCATGCTGGACCGCGCCATCCAGTGGGCCTATCTCAGCGAGACGCAGTCCTCGTTTGAAATCGAGCGCGAATCGCCCTCTCCTGACAAGCAGCGGCGTTTCATGCAGCTGCTTCGCAAGGCACATGATGGCCAGCCGCTGGATGAGGGCTATCTGGTGGCGCTTCAGAACAGCGTCGTCAGCAATCCCTTCGACAAGGCGGCGGCCTTTCGCCATGAGAAGAACTACCTGCATAACGGGCTGCCGGGCGCTATAGGTGTCAGCTACCTGCCGCCACCTCCCGATCTCTGTGAGAGCCTGATGGAAGCGCTCATGGGGTGGGCCAATGAGCTGCCTGAGGTAGGTGGCGAAGCGCCTGCCGAGAGGGTGCCGGCACTGGTAGCCGCCACCGTGATCTCGTTCGGCTTCGTCTTCCTGCACCCCTTCATGGATGGCAACGGCCGCATCTCCCGGTTCCTGCTGCACCACATACTGTGCCGACTGGGCGAGTTGCCGCGTGGCAATCTGCTGCCCATTTCCATCGCCATGAAGCGTCATGAGGGCGATTATCTCGCCGCGCTCGAAGCGTTTTCCAAACCGGCACGGGAGCAGTGGTGGGTCAATTGGATCGATGCTGACCATCACGACTTCCGCTTCGAGGGTAGTAACAGTCTCTATCGCTATTGGGACGCCACCCAGGCGGTGGCCTTCACGTTGAGAATGGCGCGCGAGGCACTGAGGAAGGACTTGAAGGCGGAAACGCGCTACTTGGCCTGTTTCGATCGTGTCTATCGTGCCATCGACGCACGCTTCGATGTGCGCGGCAGCGATCTGTCGCGCCTGGTGATGATGTGCTTAAGTCATGACGGGGTGCTATCGAAGAATCGTCGCAAGCAGTTTCGCTACCAGGTGTCTGAAGAAATGCTGGACGCCATCGAGGCGGAAGCCCACAAGGCTCTTGAGCAAAATTTCGCCGCATGCTGCGATTCGATTCTATGAATCCAGGATAGCAAACACCTGCGAAAGAGGCAGCGAGAACAGGGCCGTCCTGGCGGACGGCGCGCTATCCCTCCCCGTACTAAAAGTGCGGGGTATCTCGCAAGAATCTGATGAAGATTCTCGTGACCGGCAACGTCGGCTTTATCGGCTTTCACACCGCAAAGCGCCTGCTGGAGCGGGGCGATAGCGTGGTCGGCGTCGACGTGGTCAACGACTACTATGACCCGACGATCAAGGAAGCGCGGCTCAAGATCCTGGAGGAGACGGCGGGGCGCACCGGCAGCGAGTACGTGTTCCTGCGCGAGGATCTGGCCGACCTGGCGGCGGTGACGGCGGCATTCGAGACCCACGGGCTGGACAGGGTGATCCACCTTGCCGCCCAGGCCGGGGTGCGCTATTCGCTGGAAAACCCCCATGCCTACGTGCAGAGCAATTTGGTGGCCTTCACCAACATCTTTGAGGGATGCCGGCACAACGGGTGGAGCACCTCACGGATCGTCACAAGCCCATGATTCTCCACTCAGATAACGGCAGCCTGATGAAGGAGGCGACCTTCCTGGAGAAGCTCTACGACTTGGGCATCACCCCCTCGTACAGCCGTCCACGGGTGAGTAACGACAACGCCTTCGCCGAGTCGGCCTTCAAGACGCTGAAGTACCGGCCGGGCTTCCCCGCCGATGGGTTCGCTACCCTGGCCGAGGCTCAGGACTGGGTTCAGCAATTTACCGAGTGGTACAACTATGAGCACCGGCACAGCGCCCTTCGCTACGTCACACCGAGTCAGCGGCATAGCGGCGAGGCCAAAGAGAACCTGGCGCAGCGCCGGGAGGTCTTCGAGGCGGCGAAGCAGCGTCATCCGGAACGCTGGTCGGGTGACATCCGGAAACTCAGCCTGCCAGAGATCGTGCACCTAAATCCCGAGCGGGACCCGGTGCCACAGGCAGCAGGATTTTAAAGAGCCAGAGCTATTTCATGTGTCATCTATGTTGACAGGCTCCGACCGGCCACCCGCGGATCATGACCGCCAGCGAAATCGCGCTGGATTGGGACAAAATGGATGGCCTGCTGGAGACCCTGTTCGACGCCTGCCTGATCTTCGATGCCCAGCGTATTCGCGAGCTGCTGGTCCAGGCGCCGCTGGGCTACCAGCCCCAGAGCGAGCCGGTCGACCTGGTGTGGGAGCAGCAGGCGCACCAGGCGCGGCAGCACTCGCCGGGGACGCCGAAGGACGAGAATGTGATAGCCCTGCACGCCCGGCCGACCTTTACCGCGAGCTGAGGGTCGAGGGTCTTCATCAGCGCTGCGTTCGTTCCAGTCAAAAGCCGCCGCCTCGATAGCTCGAGGCGGCGGCTTTTTGCGTTTGGGATTGGCCCCCACCGGGGTCAGACCCTTAAGGGAAATTAAGGGTCTGACCCC
>PWIZ01000291.1 GCA_003560175.1 Halomonas sp.
ATCACCGCCTTCTGGGTGGTGATGTCGAGCCCGGTCGTGGGTTCGTCGGCGATCAGGAGTTTCGGATTGCAGGCGAGCGCGATGGCGATCACCACGCGCTGGCACATGCCGCCGGAGAGCTCGAAAGGATAGGCGTCGTAACGCGCAGCCGCATCGCGGATCTTCACCGCTTCGAGCGCTTCGATGGCTTTCGCCTTCGCATCACGGCGCCCGGCCCGGCCATGTTGCAGCAAAACATCCTCGATCTGCTTGCCGATCTTGCGGATCGGGTTGAGCGCCGCGCGCGGGTTCTGGAAGATCATCGAGATCTCGCGACCCCGGATCGCCCGCATCGCCCCCTCGCGGGCCCGGCGCAGATCCTGCCCGTTCCAGCTGATCTCGCCGGCACTGATGCTGCCGCCGGCATCGAGGATGCGCATCAGGGCGTAGGAGGTGACCGATTTCCCCGATCCCGATTCGCCGACGATGCCGAGCGTCTCGCCGGGGCTGAGATCGAAGGAGATGCCGCGCACCGCCTCGACCGCGCCGCGACGGGTACGGAAACCGACGACCAGATCCTTGACCGAAAGCATGGCGGGCTCCTCAGGTGCGGCGTCTGGGATCGACGATGTCGCGAAGACCGTCACCCATCAGGTTGAAGGTGAAGACCGCGAGCATCAGCCAGAGACCGGGGAACAGCGCGATCCACCAATGTCCCGAGACGATGAAATTCGCCCCTTCCGCCACCATGATCCCCCATTCCGGCGTCGGCGGGCGCACGCCCAGCCCGATGAAGGAGAGGCCGGCGGCGTTGAGGATGGCCCAGCCCATGTTGAGCGAGATCTGCACCATCATCGGCGGCAGGGAGTTGGGAAAGATCTGGAAGGCCAGGATGCGCCAGTCGGCATTGCCCGAGAGCCTGGCCGCCTGCACGAAGCCCGCGTTGCGGCGCACGGCGACCTCGGTACGCGCCATCCTCGCGTAGAAGGGCAGGTTGATGATGGCCGTGGCGTAGATGATGTTCTCGACGGTGTTGCCGGCGGCGGCGACGATGCCCATGGCCAGCACGAACAGCGGGAAGGCCATGATGGTGTCCATGCAGCGCCCGGTGATGCGCTCGGCCCAGCCGCCGTAGAAGCCGGCGATGGCGCCCAGGGTCGAGCCAACCACGAAGGCGATGGCCACCGCGGAGACCGCGATCATCAGATCCAGGCGCGTGGCGACCACGACGCGAGAGAATACATCGCGACCCAGCTGGTCGGTGCCGAACCAGTGCTGCCAGGAGGGTGGCTGCAGGGTGCTGCCGGCATTGGTGGCCAGCGGGTCGTAGGGCACCAGCCAGGGCCCCACCAGCGCCGCGCCCACGATCAGCAGAAACAGCATGAAGGCAAACGCCGTCATGGGGTTGTCGGTCATCACATAGAGCAGGTGGCGAAGGAAGCGGCGTACGCCAGCAAGCGGCGAGGCGCCATCGGCGGTCAGGGTGGTCACGGCTTACTCCTCCAGGCCCAGGCGGGGGTCCACCAGGGTGTAGATCACGTCGATGATCAGGTTGAGGGTGACAAACAGCAGGGCCATGGTGAGTACGAAGCCCTGGACGGCGGCGTAATCCGACACCACCAGCGCTTCCACGGCGTAGGAGCCGATGCCGGGCCAGGAGAAGACCTTCTCGACCAGTACGTTGGCGCCCAGGGCGAAGGAAAAGACCATGCCCAGGGTGGTGATCACCGGCAGGATGGCGTTACGCAGGGCATAGGTGAACAGCACCTGGCGACGCGGGAGCCCGGCCGCCCGGGCGGTGCGTATGAACTCACCCTCGAGAATCTGCAGCATGGCGGCACGGGTCATGCGCGCGATGGGCGCCAGGGTGAAGAGCCCCAGGGTGATGGCCGGCAGTAGCAGCTGCGCCAGGGCGGCGCGAGCCGTTTCCAGGTCACGGACCAGCAGGGCGTCGATCACGTAGAAACCGGTGACCTTCGGCGGCGACAGATGCAGAAAGTCCAGTCGTCCCATGGGCGAGGGTGACCAGCCCAGCAGGTAGTAGAAGACATAGATCAGCGCCAGGCCGGTAAAGAAGGTCGGCAGCGAGACCCCCGCGGTCACCACCGCCCGGCACAGATGATCCACCCAGCTGTTGGGCCGGGTGGCCGCCAGGATACCCAGCGGCATGGCGATGGCGATCGAGAAGAGCAGCGCGACGCCGGTGAGCTCCAGAGAGGCCGGCAGGCGGGTGGTGAGCTCGTGCATCACCGGCTGCCCGGTGGAGATCGAAATGCCCAGGTCGCCACGCACCAGGTCCTGCACGTAGGCCACGAACTGCACCGGGAGGGGGCGGTCCAGGCCCATGCTGACCCGGATCTGCTCGATGGAGGCGGCGTCTGCCGCGGGGCCGGCGAAGTAGGCGGCAGGGTCCCCGGGCAGCGCCCGGGTCAGCAGGAACGAGACGATGATGATGCCGACAATGACGGGGATCGCCTGAAGCAGGCGCCAGCCCACCAGCCGGCTGCGAGCCAGATGGGTCATGGAAGACTCCTCAGCGGCTGTGCAGGACGCGTTGATCGAGCTGGCGGTGATACCAGAAGGTGTAGCCGTCGATGTTCGGCTGCATGGCGACATTGAGGGTTGGCTGATAGAGCGGGATACGCGGCACGTCCTCGAAGGCGATCTCGATCATGCGTCGGATCTTGGGGGCATAGTCGGGATCGTCCATCTCCATGAACAATGTCTCGTCGACCAGCCGAGCGATCTCGTCGCTGTGGTAGTTCGAGGAGTTGAAGAGGTTGCCCTCGATATAGGCCCAGAAGAAGTAGTAGCAGGGGGTGTTGAGCCAGCCGCCGAAGTTCTCCAGGTGCAGCGGCAGCTGCTTGTCGACCAGGGCGCGGGTTCGCCAGTTGGCGCCGGGAATTCGGTCCAGGGTCACGGTGATGCCGATCTGGCCCAGGGCTTCCTGGATCAGCAGTGCGGTGGATTCCGCCCAGTCGGCCTGGCCCAGGTCGAAGGAGAGCGGCACCTCGAAGCCATCGGGGTAATCGGACTCGGCCATCAGGGCGCGCGCCCTGTCCAGGTTGGTGTGGTAGGGGAACGGTTGGGGCCACTGGATATCATCCGCGGTGCTGTTGTCACCGCCCCACATGGGTACGCCGCGGCCATAGGCGGCGTTCTGCATGATGGCCTCGTAGGGGACGGCCCAGGCGATGGCCTGCCGGACCCGCACGTCCTGGAAGGGCTCGAACCGAAGGTTGGGACACAGCACGTGGAGGCAGTTCTCGATCGGCGTGCTGACCACCGCCACGTCGGGGTGCGCGTCCAGCTCCATGGCATCGCGGGGGGGCACGTCCTGGGAGAGCTGGATATTGCCGCGCTCCAGCAGGGCGCGTCGGGTCGAGGCGGACGGCACCTCGCGCAGGATGATGCGCTCGGCGCCGGGCAGCTCACCGCTGGCCCAGTCGGGGTTGCGGCGGTAGA
>PWIZ01000227.1 GCA_003560175.1 Halomonas sp.
CCCGCCTTGTCCTCCAGCAGCTTCATCTCATCGGGACCCGCTTCCATCAGCAGGATGTCGCCCTCCCTGAGCACACCGAAGAAGGCATGACCGGCCCGGCGCCCCTCGTCACGCACCACGGCCAGCACCGGGATGGTCTCCTCAAGCACCTGCTGCAGCTCGCGCAGGGTCAGGCCATTGGCCTTGGAATCCTCGCCGACGCGCAGCTCCACCAGGTAGTTGGCGGTATCGAACATTGCCTCCGTGGAGGCCTTGCCTGCGCGCAGGGGCACCAGCCGCCAGCCGATCAGCAGGATAAAGGCCAGCCCCACCAGAGCCACCACCGCCCCCACCGGCGAGAAGGAGAACATGCCAAAGGTTTCGCCGGTGACCGAACCGCGGTAGCTGGCGATGATGATATTGGGCGGGGTGCCGATCAAGGTGGTGAGCCCGCCCAGCAGCGAGCCGAAGGCCAGCGGCATCAGCAGTAGCGACGGCGAGGTGTCGTGCTCCCGGGCCAGACGCATGGCCACCGGCAGCAGCAGCGCCAGAGCGCCGACGTTGTTCATAAAGCCGGAGAGCACTACCACGGTGCCGGTCAGGGCCGCCAGCTGCAGGAAGAGCCGGTCTCCTGCCTTGAGCACCTGCTCGGCGATGACATCCACCACCCCGGAGCGTTCGAAGCCGCGGCTGAGCACCAGCACCGCGGCCACGGTGATTACCGCCGGGTGACCGAAGCCCATGAAGGCTTCCTCCCCAGGCACCAGGCCCAGCATCACCGATCCCAGCAGCGCCGCCAGCGCCACCAGATCATAGCGAAAACGCCCCCAGACGAAGGCGGCTAGCGTCAGCCCGAGCACGATAAAGACCAGGGTGCTGTCGTCCATGCATTCACGTCCTGTGGCGATGATGTTGCCAACAGCATCGCCAGTCAGGGGTCTCGGCGACAAGTGTTTTTACACTACGACGCCCGGCCAGAGCCGAGCGTCATAGGGGCCGACCGGACTGATAAGGCTATTTCGCCATCTTCTCCAGCATGGCGTTGACCGCCTCGAGGTGCTCTGGCTCGTTGTGACACATGCCCTGGAATACCGCACAGAGATCGAGAAAGTCTTTGAGCTCGGTGCGCTGCGCCATCTTCATCAGTCGCTTGGTGAGCCGGGTGGCCTTGGGCGGCTGGGAAGCGATGCGGGAGGCCAGCTCGCCGACACGTTCCCTCAGCGCCTCGGGGTCACAGACCTCGAGCACGATGCCATATTCCCTGGCCTCTTCGGCGTCGATGATCCGCCCGGAGAGGGTCAGCTCGAAGGCGCGCTGGTAGCCGATCAGACGCTGCATGAACCAGGCCCCACCGTCGCCGGGGATGATGCCCAGGTTGAGGAAGGTCTCGCCGAACTTGGCCTTCTTCGAGGCGATACGGATATCGGCCATGTTGGCCAGGTCGAACCCGGCGCCGATGGCCGGGCCGTTGACGGCGGCGATGATCGGCACCTCCACCGCGGAAAGCGCCAGCGGGATGCGCTGGATGCCGCGCCGGTAGCGGGCCGAGACTTCTGCCACGTCACCGGCGAAGTCGCCGCCGCGGTTCGCCATGTCCTTGACATTGCCACCGGCGGAGAAGGCGCTGCCCTCGCCGGTGATCACCAGCACCGAGACGCCATCGCAGGCGTTGACCCACTCGGCCACGGCGATGATGTCGTCCACCAGGGCGGTCCCGGTCAGGGCGTTGCGCACGTCATGGCGGTCCATGACCAGAGTGGCTACCCGCCCGTCCAGGGTCAGTCGGGCATCGGTCAGCTGAGGCAGGCTGGGCTGTGGCGTACTGGATTGAGTAGATGTCGGGCTCATGCGTCGGCTTCCTGATTTTTTTCCACGATAACCCGGGCATCCACCACGGCATAGCCATCGGCGTTGACGATCACCGGGTTGAGGTCGAGCTCGGAGAGCGCCGGATAGGCCTCGACGATGCGCGACACCTTGAGCAGCAGGTCGACCAGCGCGGTCTTGTCCACCGCCTTTTCGCCGCGCACGCCGGCGAGGATCTTCTTGGCCTTGATCTGCTCGACCATCTCCTCGGCGTCGCGCCGCGACAGCGGGATGGCGCGGAAGGCGACGTCCTCGAGTATTTCCACGAAGATACCGCCAAGCCCAAACATCAGCACCGGGCCGAAGATCGGATCGCGGATCACCCCGACGATCACCTCCACCCCCTTCTTGGCCATGGGCGTGACCAGCACCCCTTCGATCTCGGCGTTGGCGTCGTAGGCGAAGCAGGCGTCGAGGATGGCCTGGCGAGCCTGGCGCATGGCGGCCTCGCCCACCACGTTGAGTTTCACGCCGCCAGCGTCGGACTTGTGCAGGATGTCCTTGGAGACCACCTTCATGGCCAGTGGCGTATCGTCGAACCGACTGGCGGCGTCCGCCAGCTCCGCCTCGTTCCTGACCACCAGCTCCAGCGGCACCTCGATGCCGTGGTCGCGCAGCAACTGCTTGGCCTCGTACTCGAAGAGATCGCGGCCCTGGGTTCGGGCGTTCTGGAACATGGCGGTAAGCTCGGGCAGCGGTTCGACACTGCGCTCACGGCTCTGGTGCTCGACCTGGGCCAGGTACTGGCCGCGCTCGCCCAGCGCCGAGAGCACCCGCACCGAGTGTTCGATGGAGGCGTAGATGGGCAGGCCCGCCTCGTGGAGACGACGCAGCGCCGGCGGCTTGATCGGCGCGTAAAGGCTGTAGATCACCAGCGGCTTGGTGGTGGCCTTGGAAAGATCGACCATCGCCTCGGCGCCGCGCATTTCGTCGCCCAGCAGCGATTCGGCAAAGCGGGTGCTGTAGCCGCCGAACATGCCCACCAGGAAGACACTGTCGACGTTGTCGTCGGCGGCAACGATCTCCATGCAGGTGGCCAGCAGCGACGGATTGGCGTCGGTGGAGCCGGCCACGTCCACCGGGTTGACGGTGGATGCCTGGGGAAAGAGCACGTCACGCAGCTTCTGGCGGGTCGCCTCGGAGAGCTCGGCAAGCTCCAGACCCGCCTCGGCCAGGCGGTCGGAAGCGATGGTGGCCTGGCCGCCCCCGTCGGAGATCACCGCCACGCGCTTGCCGCGGGCCTTCTGCAGCAGGCCCAGCCCCTCGGCCACCGGCAGGATCTCGTCGGAGTGCTGCACCACGCTGACACCCACCTGCTTGAGCAGGTCCACGGTCATGGCGTAGCTGCCGGCCAGCGCCCCGGTGTGGGAGCTGGCCGCCTTCTGGCCGGCCTCGGTAGAGCCGGACTTGTAGACCACCACCGGCTTCATGGCGGTCACCTCCCGGGCCACCTCGAGGAACTTGCGCCCGTCGCGAAAACCTTCCACGTAGAGGGTGGCGACCCGGGTGTGCTCGTCTTCACCCAGGTAGCGCAGGTAGTCGTTGAAGCCGATATCGCTCTGATTGCCCGGGCCCACGTAGGTGGAGAACCCCAC
>PWIZ01000169.1 GCA_003560175.1 Halomonas sp.
CGCCTTCCTGGCCATGGGCAAGGCACGCTTCGAGGTCGAAATCCTGGAGCGAGACACCCCCGCCGCCGAGGGCATGGAGGGGGTGCGTTTCCTGATCAGCGCCAATCCCGGCCAGCCGGCCCGGCCGCTGGCCAAGGTGGCCTCCGGGGGGGAGCTGTCACGGATCAGCCTGGCGATACAGGTCGTGGCCGCCCGCCACTCCACGATTCCCAGTCTGGTGTTCGATGAGGTGGACGTGGGGGTCTCTGGGGCCACCGCCGAGATCGTCGGCCAGCTCTTGCGCCGGCTGGGCGAGCAGGGCCAGGTGATGACGGTGACTCACCTGCCCCAGGTGGCGGCCCAGGCCCACCAGCATCTACATATCGAGAAGCACGCGGAGCAGGAGACCACCCTCACCCGCATGGCGCTGCTGGACGAGGCCGGCCGGGTCAGCGAGCTGGCTCGGATGCTCGGCGGAGTGAACCTCTCGGAGCGCACCCTGGCCCACGCACGAGAGATGCTCGACGCCAGCCAGCGCCCCCACCACTGAGCCCTCTGCACCCAGCCCAGCTACCGCCCCCCGAAACACACGCGGCCCCGATCGATGATCGGGGCCGCGTTGTGTCTCTAGCAGTTGGGGCTTGGCGCTACCTTTTCTGGGAGCCGTCTGGGCGCGTCACACTGGAGCCCTTGGGACGCACGTAAAGCACCAAGGCGTGATCAACCAGATCGAAGCCATGCTCCTCGGCGATCTCTTGCTGGCGCCGCTCGATGGTCTCGTCAAAGAACTCGATGATCTCGCCGCTCTCCAGGCACACCATGTGATCATGGTGCTCCTCCTGGGAGATCTCGAAGACGGCGTGGCCACCGTCGAAATTGTGACGCACCACCAGGCCCGCCGATTCGAACTGGGTCAGCACACGATAGACGGTGGCCAGGCCCACATCCTCACCGGCTTCCAGTAGGGTCTTGTAGACATCCTCGGCGCTCATGTGATGCTCGCCCTGGGCGCTCACGAGGATCTGCAGGATCTTCACGCGGGGCAAGGTCACCTTCAAACCGGCCTTGCGTAATTCATGGTTCTGGTCGGCCATGGTTGCTCTTCGCAGTATCGGGTAGGGTCGGGTATGATCGACCGAAACCACGATAGTGAAGAACAGGCGCAAATGCAAAAGCTGACAAGAATCGTCACCCTTTCTGCCGCCCTGCTGATGGCCAGCGGTTGCAGCTACTTCGGGGTCTACAAGCGGGACATCCCCCAGGGCAACCTGGTGACCGCCGACATGGTCGACCAGCTTCGGCCGGGCATGAGCCGCGACGATGTGGTCTATGTGATGGGCCGCCCCCTGCTGGAGGCGCCCTTCGACGCCAACCAGTGGGACTACGTGTTCCGTCTCGACGAGGCCTACGGCGACGTGGAGCGGCGACGCGTGACCCTCTCCTTCACGGACAATCGCCTGGTGGATATTCAGCAGGAGGGCGACCTGAAGGGCGACATCGAGCTGCACTCCACCGACAGCGTCGGTCCGCAGGTAGAGGGTGCCGAACCGCTGGAGGTCACCCCGGAACCCCGGCCCGAGGGCGGCGCAACGGTTCCCATGGGCGGCGAGCCGGCCAGCGACTTCTGAACCCGCCAGGCGGTGATGCTGACGCCCCGCGGCGGCCCTGCCGAGCGGGGCGTCAGGGTTTAGCGGCGCTCGCCCTGACCCGCCGCGCGGTCTTGGGATCCATGATCAACGGGCGGTAGAGCTCCACGCGATCGCCGGCACGAAGACGGTGGCTGGATGGCTCGCGCAGCCGCTTGCCGAAGATCCCGAGGTCGGCCCGGGTGAACATCTCGGGGGGCACATCGGGGAAACGCTCCGGCAGATCGGCCAAGGCCACCGCCTCACTGGCGGTGGCCCCCAGAGGCACCAGCAGGGAAACCAAAACCTGACGTTCGGGCAGGGCAAAGGCCACTTCCACCGCGATCTCGGCCATGGCTCAGCGCCCGTAGAGGTCGTCGGCGCGGCGAGTGAAGGCATCCACCAGCTGCCCCGCCACCTGCTGGAAGAGCTTGCCGAAGGCCATGCCCAGCAGGCGGTTGGCAAACTCGAACTCCATCTCCAGACATACCTTGCAGGCATTCTCTCCCATGGGAATGAACATCCAGCGCCCGCGCAGTCGCTTGAAGGGCCCGCTGACCAGCGACATCTCGATGCGCTCCGGCTCGATCAGGTCGTTGCGGGTGGCAATACTCTGCTCGATGCCGGCCCGCCCCAGGGTCATCTCGCCGATCAGGTGGGCGTCGTCACGTTCGATCAGCCGGGCACGCCGACAGCCCGGCAAGAACTTCGGATAGCTCTCGAAGTCGTTGACCAGGTCAAACATCTGCTTGGGGGAATGCCGCACCATGGCGGTTCGGTTGACCGTTGGCATTGAGCTCTCCGCTGACTTCACCGTGCTCAGGGCGTATCATGAGCCGTTATTTCAGGTCTTGAATGGTATCACGCTTCCCCCCATACCGAAGGGATAGCCGCCACGGGCACCGACAAACACGAGGTTTCATGGCCAACAAGAAAGGCAAGGGCAAGGGGCCCAGCAGCAACATCATCGCCCAGAACAAGAAGGCTCGCTTCGAGTACCACATCGACGAGACCTTCGAGGCGGGCCTGGTGCTGGCCGGCTGGGAGGTCAAGAGCCTGCGCGCCGGCAAGGCCCAGCTGACGGACACCTACATCCTGGTCAAGAGCGCAGAGGCCTGGCTGCTGGGCAGCCATATCATGCCTCTCAACACCGCCAGCACCCACGAGGTTGCCGACCCCATCCGCACCCGCAAGCTGCTGCTGCACCGCAAGGAGATCGCCAAGATCTTCTCTCGGACCCAGGAAAAGGGACACACCTGCGTGCCGCTCAAGCTCTACTGGAAGGGCAATCGGGTGAAGTGCGAGCTGGCCCTGGTGACCGGCAAGAAGCTGCACGACAAGCGGGCCACCGAGAAGGATCGCGACTGGCAGCGCCAGAAGGGCCGTATCATGCGTGAACAAAACAAGACGTAGGCTGTCACAAGGGTGTTCATCCTGATAAGATGAGAAGTTATGGGGGCGACATGGTTTCGACGCCGGTGACAACCCCTGCGGTGCATGCCGAGATTGTGATGTATCTCGTAAATCCCACATCACAACTGAATAGTCGCAAACGACGACAACTACGCTCAGGGCGCGCTGGCAGCCTAACAGCTGTTAGCTTCTTGTCCGGCCCCAAAGCGGTGTGCCCATTCACCGCAGAGGGGATACGAGCTAAGAATGATGGGATCGTGATCGGTAGCGTCCTCATGCCGTTCGCTAAACTTAAGAGGAATCGCGTCGCTGGATCCTGACCGTCGGAGCCAGAGACGTTAAATCAAAAGACGGAATCTAAGCATGTAGAGCCAATGGGCGAGTGCTGGCGGACGCGGGTTCAATTCCCGCCGCCTCCACCAA
>PWIZ01000016.1 GCA_003560175.1 Halomonas sp.
GCCGAAGAAGTAGAGGGTGACCATGTTGAACAGCAGGTGGGTGCCGTCGGCATGGATGAAGCCGTGGCCCAGCAGCCGCCACCACTGGCCCCTGGCCACGCCGGGCGGCCAGTAGACCAGCGCATCGAAGAGACGCGGCCAGGCCCAGGCCGCCAGGCTCACCGCCGTGGTCAGCAGGACCAGCAGCAGCGTCATGCTCATGGTCTCCCCCGGCAGCGGCGGCTCAACCGCACCTCTCGGCCAGCTGCCAGTCGTTGTCGGTGAGCGGCTCGCCGCCGTTCGGGGTGACCCGCACAGTATCGCTCAGGCCGATGCCCCACTGCCCCGGCAATCGCAGGCAGAGCGGCAGGTGGAAGACCATGTCGGTCTCGAACGCCCGCGCCTGGCCCCGGGCGATGTAGCCGGTGCCCTCGACCCAGCTGGGCGGGAACTGGGCCCCCACCGCGTAGCCGAACACCCCCGAGAAGAACAGCCGCTCGGCGTGGGGTTTGAGTACCGCCTCGGCGGCCCGGGCGGCCTCATCGAAGGTATTGCCGGGGCGCATCTCGGCGATCAGCGCCTCGAAGAGCCCCCGGCAGAGATCACGCACCGCCTGCATCTCGGGGGCAGCACGCCCCGCCACGGCGGTGCGCATCATGGGAGCGGTGTAGCGCTGAAAGGCCGAGCCGAACTCCAGGAATACTGGTTCGTCCCGTCCGATGATATGGCGCTTGTGGTTGACATGAATGATGCTGATGCGCCGCCCGCTGGTGACGATGGGCTGCAAGCTCATGAACTCACTGCCGGCCGCGAGCATGGCCCGTGAGCCCTCGGCGGCCACCTCGTTGTCGGTGACGCCGGGGGCGATCACCGCCTCGGCGGCGGCGAGGCCGGCCGAGGTGATCCGCGCGCTCTCGCGCAGACAGTCGAGCTCCGCCGGCGTCTTGACCAGGCGTATGGCGTCGAGCAGCGCCCCGCCGTCATCGCGGAAGCGCTCGGTGCCGAGCCGCGCCTGCAGTTCGCGGATCACACCAAAACGCAGCCCGGCACCGAAGAGATCCAGACCGATGCTGCGGAAAGGCGACAGCGTTTCGGCCAGCGGGGCAATCACCTCATCGATCCCCTCCCAGCGGTAGCCCAGGATCTCGTCCACCTCGGCGGTGACCACCGCCGGCCCGGTCTCGATGGAGGGCACCTGCAGCACCCGCCGGTCGGCCGAGACCACCAGCGCCGTGTGCACCGAGACCTCGAAGGTGTGATAGCCGGTCAGGTAGAAGATATCGGCGGGATCGGTCAACAGCAGCGCCTCAATGCCTGAGTCCCGCATCGCGGCACGTACCCGGGCGAGACGCGATGCAAATTCGTCGAGGCTGAAGGGGAGTTCGGCTCCCCCAAGTTGCTCGGCCAGGGCATGGCGGTAGGCGTGATGATCCATGGGCACTCTCCGGAAGATGTAGCGTGGGACGAAGGGGTCCGCGTCGGGACCGAACGCGAAGGTTCTGAGCTACCGGCAGTGTAACCCTGGCCAGGCGCAGGCCTCGGGTAAGTCGCGAAAATATCCCTGTTCGCCTTCGGCCCGGTTTCGTAGAATTCCGGCACATGTTGAACGCCACAGGACAACGATATGGGTAGGGCCTTCCAGAACCGCAAGGAATCCATGGCCAAGACGGCCGACGCCAAGACCAAGGTCTACAGCAAGTACGGGCGCGAGATCTACGTGGTCGCCAAGCAGGGCGGCACCGACCCCGCCGGCAACCTGAGCCTGCGCGGCCTGATCGAGCGCGCCAAGAAGGACCAAGTGCCTTCTCACGTCATCGACAAGGCGCTGGACAAGGCCAGCGGCGTGGGCGGCGAGGATTTCTCCGCGGCCCGCTACGAGGGCTTCGGACCCGGCAATGCCATGGTCATCGTGGACTGCCTCACCGACAACCCCAACCGCACCTTCGGTGACGTACGCGGCTGTTTCACCAAGACCAAGAGCAAGATCGGCACCCCGGGCAGCGTCAGCCACATGTTCGACCACTGCGCCATCCTCGCCTTCAAGGGCGACGACGAGGAGAGCGTTCTGGAGGCGCTGATGGAAGCCGATGTCGACGTCACCGACATCGAGAACGAGGAGGCGCTTATCACCGTCTTCGCGCCCCACACCGAATATGCCAAGGCCAAGCAGGCGCTGATCGACGCCTTCGGCGAGCTCGATTTCGAGGTCGACGAGATCCAGTTCGTGCCCCAGACCACCACCCCCCTCGAGGGCGACGACGTGGCGATGTTCGAGAAGTTTCTCGACACGCTCAACGAACTGGACGATGTCCAGAACGTCTTCCACAACGCCGAGCTGCCCGAGTAGCCCCTTCCCCGCTGCTGCCCGCTGCTGCCCGCTCAGGGCGGCAGCGGCCAGGCGGTGCCCGGCACCTGCACGTACTCGAAGACGCGCTGCACTCCCGCCGGGGACCCCATTCGCCCCAGCACCAGCGGCACATGAACCCCCACGCCGATGAAGGGATGGCGCGAGGGCGCGTCGAAGTAGTCGCGGTCGGCAGAGGAGTAGCCGCGAGTCCCGTAGCCGGCCTGCAGCTCCACCCAGCGCAGCGGCGTGTCCTCACCGCCCCAGGCCCGCAGCGGGAAGGCCAGCAGCCAGCGCGAGCCCGAGTAGTCGGTGGCGATGTCGTCCTTGCGGCCGTCACGCATGGCCGGCGACGGAAAGTACTCCCAGCGGAACTGCACCCGCTCACCCCAGGCGGGATGACGCAGACGCAGGTACTCGAACCCCACCCCGGCCATGTTGGCCACCTGATCCTCCCAGCTGAAGCCATGGTCCGGCGAGAAGCCATCGCCCAGCTCCATCGTGGTGGTCAGCAACAGGCCACTGAAGGCCCCCAGGCGCGCGGCCTCCCGCTCGTCATAACCCCAGCGCCGGTAGAGACTGACGGCAATCGCGGTGGAGGCCGCCCCGGCATAGGCATGTCCCAGCTTGTCGGCGCCGCCCGAGGCGGTGTTGCGACCGAACCAGCCCTCGCTCTCGGTGCGAAAGCTCGACTCCCCCCAGTTCCAGACACCGAAACCATAGGCGGCCACCCCGCCGACAATGGCCCCATTGAGCCAGACCGCCTTGCGTTCGCGGCTCCAGCCGTCCGCCTCGCCGTCGGCCCAACTGCCCGCGGGCAGCGCCAGCAGCAGCGCTGCCGCCAAGGCCGGCCCGACCCATCGCCCGGCTGTGCGCCTTGCCCCCATGCTCTCTCTCCTCATTCCCGCGGCCTTTCCAGGCCAGGGGCCTCGCGCAGGAAGGCGTCGATCCCCGCGGAGTAGTCCGGCTCGCTGTCCCTGAAGCCGGTATTGTGGCCACCGCGGATCTCGAGCAGCCGTTTGGGCTGCCGGGCCGACTGGTAGACGGCCTGACCCTCGGCGAAGGGGATGATCTCGTCGTCGCGGCTGTGGATCACCAGTAGCGGCGCCGTGATGCCCCTAACGTGAGTCTCGGTGTCATGGGAGAAGCGGGCCAGCCAGCGTGCGGGGAGGAAGGGGTAGACGCGCTGGGCCAGGGCCGGCACCGAGCGGAAGGACGACTCCAGGATCACTGCCCGCGGGGCCTGTTTCTCTGCCGCAAGCCCCGCGGCCAACTCGGCCGCGACGGCAGCGCCCAGAGAGCGCCCGAACAGCACCACGTCATCCGGCGCCTGGCCGGCCTCCTCCCGCAGCCAGCGCCATCCGGCGCGGGCGTCCATGGCCAGCCCCGCCTCGGAGGGACGCCCCTCGCTGCGGCCATAGCCGCGGTAGTCGAGGATCAGCACCGAGAGCCCCAGGCGGTGGAACTGCATCAGGGAGTCGAGCCGGTGGGAGATATTGCCGGCGTTGCCGTGCAGGAAGAGCAGGCTAGCGCGGGGGCTGTCGTGGGGCAGCCACCAGGCATCCAGGGTCAGGCCGTCCTCTGTCTTCAGGGTCACCGCCGCCCAAGCCAGGCCGCGGTCCGCCGGGGTGCCGACATGCTCACGCCCCATGTGAGGCAGGTAGAGCAGCCGCTCCTGAAAGGCCCAGGCCAGGGCCACCACCAGCAGGTAGACCAGCGCGCCCCCCACCAGCCAACGCAGCAGCATCGTCGTCACCTCCTCGCGCTTTCGGTTTCCGAGCCGCCTGGCTCAGCCGCCGGCCACCACCAGCCGCAGCCCGAGCCACAGGGCCATGGCCAGCGCGTAGAGCGCCGTCATACCCAGCAGCCCATTGAGCGCCGTGCCATCGCGATACCGTATCTCGCGAACCAGGCCCAGCGCCGCCAGGCCCGTGGCGCCCCAGGCTCCCCACGCCCAGCTCGGCAGCCCCAGAGGCAGGGTGGCCGCCAGCGGCCCCACCGTCAGCATAGCGAAAAGCCGGCGGGTCGCACCCGGCCCCAGGCGCACCGCCAGGGTGATCTTGCCGGCCCGGGCGTCGGTGTGGCGGTCGCGCAGGTTGTTGACCACCAAGATGGCGGCTACCGGCATCCCCACCAGGATGCCGGCCGCTGCCGCCTCCCGCGTGATCGGGCTCTGCTGGGCCAGCAGCCCCCCCAGCACCGCCACCGGGCCGAAGAAGAGCCACACCGCGGCCTCGCCCAGCCCTCGATTGGCATAGGGGCGTCGCCCGCCGCTATAGCCCAGCACGCCGAATAGCGCCAGGCCACCCAGCCCCCACAGCAGCCAGTGGCCGAACAGCACCAGCCAGAGCCCCGATGCCACGGCGAGCCCCAGGGTCACGGCGAGCCCCGCCCTCAGCTCACTGGCACTGAGCCACCCCGCCTGCAGGGCGCGGGTGGGGCCCAGGCGGTCGGGCTGATCGACGCCGGAGAGGCCGTCGAAGAGGTCATTGGCCAGATTCACCGCCAGCTGCAGCGTCAGCGCACAGAGCAGGCAGAGCAGCGCCGTGAACCAGGCGAAGTCGCCCGACACCACCAGCGCTTGGCCCAGCAGCACCGGCCCCACCGCCGCCGGCAGCGTGCGTGGGCGCAGGGTCTGCCCCCAGATGATCACCTTGTGCCCAACCGCCGCGGTCATTGTCTTCCTCACTGAAAGCGCTACCGCCCTTCGCCGCAACGCATGACATGGGGCATACTCTGTGGCGTATCCCATGTGCCTGCAAGGAGAAAGCATGTCCGCAGCCTGGTTGTCCCAAGTGGCCCTGCCTTGGGTACTGGCCAGCGTGATGCTGGCCATGGGCCTCAGCCTGACCACGGCCGACTTCGCCCGCACCCGTCGCCATCCTCGCCGAGTGCTGCTCGGCACTGGCTTGCAGATGCTGGCGCTGCCGCTGCTGGCCTGGGCGCTGGTGCTGCTGCTGCGCCTGCCACCGCTGGCGGCGGCAGGCCTGCTGCTGGTGGCCCTGGTGCCGGGCGGGGCCACCTCCAACATGTTCAGCTATCTGGTGCAGGGCGACTTGGCACTGTCGGTGACCCTGACCGCCATCGCCGCCGTGCTGGCCCCCTTTACCCTGCCGTTGATCATGGGCTGGAACCTCGAACTGCTGGGCCTCACCATAAGCGGCCTCTCGCTGCCCTACTGGCAAACCGTCGGCCAGCTGCTGATGGTCACCCTGCTGCCGGTGCTGGCCGGTATGCTGCTGCGCCGGACCCTGCCGTCACGCTGGCTCGCGGCGGTACTGCCCGGGGTCAAGGTGTTCACGGGGGTGGCAATGATCTCGGTGGTGGCGGCGCTCTTCGCAAGCCATGCCGGGCGGCTGCCGACCCTGTTCAGCTTCGAGACTCTCGCCGTGCTGATGCTCTGCCTGTTGAGCATGCTGCTGGGACACGGCGTGGCCCGGCGGCTGCAGCTGCCCAACGATAGCGTGCGTGCCATCACCGTGGAGGTGGGTGTTCAGAACGCCGGCGTGGCGATGATGGTGGCCTTCGTGGTGTTGCAGCAGCCGGCCATCGGCCTGGTGCCGCTGCTCTATGGTCTGCTGATGAACGTACCGGTGTTCCTATGGATGTTCGCCTGCCTATGGCGGGATCGCTACCCGGCATCCGCGGTGACATCGAGGCACTGACCGGCATGCCTGTAACCTTGAGCTCTGCCGCTCGCTGGCGAGTCTCGCTGCTGGCCGGACTGCTGGCCGTCGCCCTACTACTGGCCGTCGCCCCCCGGGCCCAGGCCGAACCGAGCGCCACGTCCCCTGCCCCGCCCTCGACTCAGCACATCGCCGAGGACGAGGTGCTCTGGTATTTCTGGCGCGACCACTGCCCCTTCTGCCGCGAGGCGGCCGCCTGGCTGGACCGGCTGGAGGCAGAGCGGCCCACCCTCGAGGTCCGGCGCATCGAGGTGGTGCAGGACCCGACCGGGCGCGCACGCTTCCTCGCCATGATGACCGAGCGCGGCGAGACGCCCCGTGCCGTACCGACCTTCATCCTGGGCGACACCGTATGGGTCGGCTTCTCTCCCGCAATCGCCGAGACCCTCGAGGCACGCCTCGCCGCAGAGGGAGTCACCACCGGTGAGGCCGAGGCTTCCCGCTGGGGACTCGATCTAGGGCCGCTGGGGCGCATCGACCTGGCCGGCGAGTCGATGCTCTTCGCCACCCTGCTGATTGCCTTCGTCGACGGCTTCAATCCCTGTTCGATCTGGGTACTCAGCGTGCTGCTAGCGATGATCCTGGGTAGCGGCTCCCGGGCACGCACCGCCGCAGTGGGGGGCACCTTCCTGCTAGTCACCGCCAGCCTCTACGGGCTGTTCATTACCGGGTTGTTCGCCGCCCTCTCGGTGGCCCGCCACTTGGCCGGCATCCAGCTGGTGGTAGCACTGTTCGCCATGGTGTTCGGCGCGGTCAACATCAAGGACTACTTTGCCCTGCACCGCGGCATCTCCTTCAGCATTCCCGAACGCTTCAAGCCGCGCATCTACCGCGGTAGCCGGGAGGTGCGTCGCGAGCGCCCGCTGCCGATGACCCTGCTGGTCACCGTGGTGCTGGCTGGCGGCGTGGCGCTGGTGGAGTTACCCTGCACCGCTGGTTTTCCGGTGGTGTGGAGCTCGCTGCTGGCCGAGGCCGGGGTCGAGGGCGCCGCCTTCGCCGGTCTGCTGGCCGTCTACCTGCTGGTCTATCTGATAATCGAGATTGCCATCCTGACGGTAGCGATCGTCACCCTCAATATCAGCCGGATGCAGGAGAGCCATGGCCGGACGCTCAAGCTCGTCGGCGGCATGGTGATGCTGGCACTGGGTATCGTGATGCTGATGGCCCCGGCGCTGATGGAGAGCCTGACTGGCTCGCTTGCGGTGATCGGCGCCGCCCTGGCCGGCGCCCTGATGGTGATGGTCGTCGACCGTCTGTACACAAGAGACCGGAAACGCTGAGGAGGCTGTGGACTCGGTCAGAACCAGTGCGTCAGGATCAGCCAGCTGCCCGGCAGCCACGGAGAAGACGACGGCGGATTCGGACGACCACTGCCCGCGACTCTTGTCGTTTCACTGTCGGGATGGACGATAGACCACCTCCCGATGCTGCCGGAGATTGTCAGCGGTGGCGGACAGGACGAGGCGGTGGCGGACAGGACGAGGCGGTGGCGGACAGGACGAGATAGTCCCGCCGCGCCCGCCATCGCCGTTGACGGGCTAGACGATGCCAATCTCAACCGTCGATGACACGCCCGCCTGCATGTCGCTTATTCCTCCACCGTGATGGTGATAACGTCGGAAACCAGCGGAGGATCGAAGCTGACGTGGCGATAATCCATGAACAGCAGCTGCAGGCTGTACTCACCCGGCTCAAGCTCCAGGCTACTCTCGGTCTGGCCGCCGCCGAAATGGCGGGTGTGGTCGGTAAAGGGTAGCGGTGCGCCCAGATCCACATCCTCCAACGGCATATTCACCAGCAGGTGATGGTGGCCCGTGTCAGGCAAGTTGGCTCCCGCCGGGGCTACGCCCATACCCTTGAGCCCCATGCGCACGGTTACCGGGCCGGAGAGAGTCTGTCCGTCTTCCGGCGTGATGAAATAGACCTCGGCGTTTTCCGAGGCCGAGATACGCTCCAGTTCCGCCATGGCCGGGGCCGCCAGCAGTGCGCTGCCGGCAAACCCCATCGCCAGGGCACAGATCCGCTTGTTCATTACTGTCTCCTTTGCCATCCCGCGATGGCTTGCAGGGCGGCATCCGCCGCCGGTTGGCACCGCGGGCCCCGACGGGGCCCGCCTGGACAAGCCTAGTCCAGACAGCGGGAAACGGGAGTGGAGACGAGCCCATCTCAGCGGGGCGTCCTGGCATCCTGCGTCTCATCCAGCCAGGGCAGGCGGCGCTTGAGTGCCCGCACGGCCCACGGCACCGCCACCAGGCGGATCAGATAGGCGATCACCAGGCCACTGATGATCGAGAAGAGCATGCCCAGCCCCACGCGAAACATCAGCGCGGTAAAAAAAGCGGCGAGAATCGCCGTAAAGATTTCTTCAAGATGCCCCTGGATCCAGGCCCTGTGGGTCGGTTTCATGATGACTCCTTGGCTAAGTCGGCAGAAACCCGCCGTCGGCGGGTTTACACGGTGATGATAGGCCCCAGACTCGCTTAGCTGCCGGCGACGAACGCCTGGTAAGCTTCCCGGGCATCCTCGATGCCCGCCTCCAGGAAGCGCGCGCCGTGCTCGGCGCTGGCCAGGGAGGGGTCGGATCCCATGCGCCCGTCGGGGAAGCGCTGGCGAAAGGTCCAGGCATCGCACTGGGCGCTGCCATTGGGGGCGCGGAGGGGCGACATGGGCACCTCCCTCACCGTCCGCGGGGCAACATGCCAGGCCAGCGACACCTCGGAGGCGGTGGCATGGCTGCCCTCGGCATCGCCATAGAGTGACGCCGCCAACTCGCGGCCACGCCGACCGGCGAACCAGCTGAACAGCCGCAGGTGGAGCTCGCCATCCGTCTCGCACCGCAGGCTCCGCTCGGTGAAGACCTCGGCGAAGGCCCCATTCACGGTGGCCACGTTGCCGCCGTGGCCATTGAGGAAGAATACATGGGTAAAGCCATGGTGCGCTAACGACTCGATGGTGTCGCGCAACACCGCCACCAGGGTGCTCGGGCGCAGGGTGAGGCTACCGGGAAAGGCCAGGTGGTGCTGCGCCATGCCGATCGCCTGGGTCGGGGCGACCAGGACCCCGAGGCGCTCGCCCAGCGCCCAGGCGATCGCCTCGGGGCAGAGGGCGTCGGTGCCGATGGGGCCGTTGGGACCGTGCTGCTCGGTGGAGCCGATCGGCACAATGATGCCCGTCGAGTGCTCCAGGTAGGCCTCCACTTCCTGCCAGGTGGCGTGCTGCAGTCGCATCGATGGTCTCCCCGTGCCGTGATTCATGACGCCATGATGGCAGATCCCCCTCGGCGTTGCCCTGTGTTGCCAGGACTTCGCCGCGACTCACCGCTCCCGCTGTGACTCGCGCCACTCCTCGGCGGCCTCTTCGACCCCGGGCTCATCGCCGCGGTTGAGAGCCGCCTGGCGGTAGGATTCTTCGTCGCGCACGTCGTCGATCACGGTCATCAGGTCGTCGACATCGACGGGCGCGGTGTCATGCACGAAGCAGCCGGTCAACTGGCTCTCCGGGTGAAGCTCGCCGGCTTCATAGAGCGCCCAGATCTCCTTGCCATAGTCGGTGATCAGCAGCTCCGGGGCGAAGCGGCCGAAATAACGGCGCATGTTGTCCACGTCGCGCTCGAACATCCACTCGGCGCTGTTGTTGCCGGCGGCATCCACCGCCTGGGGCAGGTCGATGATCACCGGGCCATCGGTGGCCAGCAGCACGTTGAATTCGGAAAGATCGCCGTGGATCAGGCCGGCACACAGCATCTTCACCACGTCACTGATGATCTTGGCATAGTACTCCCGGGCCTGCTCAGCGCTCAGGGTGACGTCGTCCAGGCGCGGGGCGGTGAGGCCCTCGGCGTCACTGATCATCTCCATCAGCAGCACGCCATCGATGAACCCGTAGGGCTTGGGCACTCGCACCTCCGCCGCCGCCAGCCGGTAGAGGGCATCGACCTCGGCGTTGAGCCAAGCCTGCTCCTGCTCCTTCTGGCCGTAGCGGGTCTTCTTGGCCATGGCCCGGGAGCGGCGGCTGTTGCGCTCGCGCCGCCCCTCCTGGTACTGGACGGCCTGCTTGAAGCTGCGCTGCTTGGCCTCCTTGAAGACCTTGGCGCAGCGCCGCTCGCCGTGGGAGAGCACCACATAGACCTGGGCCTCCTTGCCACTCATCAGCTGGCTTTCGACCGCCTCGATCAGGCCGTCGTCCACCAGCGGTTGCAATCGTTTGGGTATCTTCATCTGGTCCTCTGGGGGTCGCCGATGCGCCTCAGTGGCTGACGCGCCGGGCGCGGAAACTGCGCCCCTTGATTCTGCCGTTGATCAGTCGCTCCAGGGCCTGGGCGGCCACCTCGCGCTGCACGGCTACGTAAGCGCTGTTGGCCAGCACCTTGATCTTGCCCACCTGGTCGCCGGCCAGGCCCGCTTCGCCGGTCAGTGCGCCGAGGATATCGCCGGGGCGCACCTTCTGCTTCTTGCCGGCGCCGATCTGAAGAGTCGCCATGGGCGGCTCCAAGGGCTCGCGGCCGAGTACCGCGCGGGGCGGCAGCGAGGCCTCCTCGAGGGGCTCGCCGAGAAAGTCGGTCAGGCGTGCCAGCCGGTAGTCTTCGCCCTCGCCGACCAGGGTGCAGGCGATGCCCGCGCTGCCGGCCCGCCCGGTGCGCCCGACCCGGTGCACGTGCACCTCCAGGTCCCGGGCGATGTGAGTGTTGAATACCGCGTCCAGCTCGGCGATATCGAGACCGCGGGCGGCCACGTCGGTGGCCACCAGGATCGAGGCGCTACGATTGGCGAACAGCACCAGCAGCCGGTCGCGGTCGGCCTGTTCCAGGTCGCCGTGCAGCGCCAGGGCACTGAAGCCCGCGGCCTCGAGCGCCTGGGCCACCTCGTCGGTCTCACGCTTGGTGTTGCAGAACACCACGCTGGATGTTGGGCGGAAGTGCAGCAGCAGCCGGCACAGCCCCTCCAGACGCGCCGCGTCGCCGTCGGCGACGCGGTAGACCCGCTCATGGATGCTGCTGGCGTCGTGGGTCTCGGCCACCTCCACCGTCACCGGGTCGCGCATCAGCGCCTCGGCCACGGGCCGCACGGCATCGGAGAAGGTGGCGCTGAACAGCAGCGTCTGGCGGCGGGCCGGGGTCTCGGCGACGATCGCCTCGAGGCTCGCCTGGAAGCCCATGTCGAGCATGCGATCGGCCTCGTCCAGCACTAGGGCCTCGAGACCCTCCAGCACCAGCGAGCCCTTGCGCAGGTGCTCCTCGATCCGACCAGGGGTGCCCACCACCAGATGGGCGCCATGGGCCAGGGAGGCCAGTTGCGGACCGAAGGGGGCGCCGCCGCACAGGGTCAGCACCTTGACGTTGGGCAGACCACGCGCCAGCCGGCGCAGCTCACCGGCTACCTGGTCGGCCAGTTCCCGGGTCGGGCAGAGCACCAGCCCCTGCACCGCGAAGCTCGACAGGGTCAGCCGCGAGAGCAGCCCCAGGCCGAAGGCCGCGGTCTTGCCGGAGCCGGTCTTGGCCCGGGCGATCACGTCGCGGCCAGCCAGGATCGGCGGCAGGCTCTCGGCCTGGATCGGCGTCATGGCATCGAAGCCAAGAGAGGCGAGGTTGTCGAGCAGTTCCGGCGCCAGCGGCAGCGAGGCGAAGGCGGCATCGGGGGAGGGATCAGACAAGGGGACATCCTGCAGACGAATAAGGAGCAGCCGGGAACAGCGGGCGAGCCAAAACGATAACGAGTGGCGGCTAAGGCCTGGCGGCATGGGTCGGGGAAGCGGAAAAAAAGAAGGCCTGCATGATAGCAGAAAGGCGCCCAGTGCGCTGTTGAAACCGCTCGGCTCGCGGCCTGCCCGGGGCACTCTGCTATGATGCCCGACGTTTTCACTCCACCTCACCCCGGTCACTGCGGGGTCAAGACGAGTTTCTGTGTCCATGCCTAACTCGAGCGATGAGGGATCAATTCCCACTTCAAAGCAGCGACGCCAATTGCCCAGCCCTCCCTTGGGCGCCCCACTCGCCGGCGGTGAGCTAAGCGCTAACCTGACGTCGATCCGCGACACCTTCAGTAATCGCCATCACTCGTTGGACTTCGCCTACTCCCACGCCCACTACCTGCGCCACCGGGTGTTGGCCATGGGCATCATCTTCGCCCTGCTGGCACCGCTCTGGGCCCTGGTGGACATTGTGATGCTGCCCAGGGAGCTACTTGGCACAACACTGGCGGGCCGCGCAGCCCTTGTGGCTGGACTCGTCGGCGTCCTGCTGCTGGCCAAGGTCAGCCGCGAGAGGATCGGGCGCGTCCGACTGAGTGCGGGACTGCTGCTGGCGCTGCCGGCGGTCTTCTATGCGCTGGTGCTGGCCCTGCTGCCGGCCGGTGAGGCCGAGCGACTGGCGGGCTACGGCTTTATTCCCTTCCTACTGGTCGCCGCCCTGAGCGTCTTCCCGTTCACCATTCTGGAGTCACTGGGCGCCGGACTCGCCATGCTCTGTCTGCTGGTCTTTGCCCAGACGGCAGACGGCAGCTGGCTGACCCCGACAGGACTGGAAGGACTGTGGCTGCTGGCCAGTCTGCTGGTGGTCTCCCTGGCCGCCAACCACTTCCAGCTGAGCCTGCTGATGCGGGTCTACCGCCAGGCGACCCACGACCCCCTCACCGGCCTCTTCAACCGCGGGGCACTGAAGCTGCATCTGGACAAACTCCAGGCCTGGCGACGCGAGGAGCAGGCGGGCCGCAGCCTGCCCGCCTGCGCGGTGCTGATGCTAGATATCGACCACTTCAAGCGTATCAACGACACCCACGGCCACTCCGTGGGCGATACGGTCCTCGCGGAATTCGCCCGGGTGCTGGTCAACCAGACCCGCACTGAGGACTGCGTGGCCCGCTATGGCGGCGAGGAGTTCGTCATCCTGCTGGTCAACACCGACACTCGCCGGGCTCGCGAGGTGGCCGAGCGTATCCGCCAGGCCGTGGAGCAACACCACTTCCCCGACCATGACCACCAGCGGGTGCCGGTCACGACCAGTGTTGGCGTGGCGCTGATCGGCGACGCCGAGCCCGCCGAAGCCGCCCTGAAGCGTGCCGATGCCGCCCTCTATCGCGCCAAGGACGCCGGGCGTAATCGGGTCATGGGCGACGCCCCTCTTCCACCGAACTCTCCTGCGTGACACCCAGCCGCTCCACGGGCAGCGGCCCGTGGGCCTTGACGGTCTGGATGGCGAAGTTGCTGCGAATGTCGGTGACCCCCGGCAGCCTCAACAGGGTCCCGGTCAGGAAGCCCTCGTAGGCCGCCAGGTCCGGCACCACTACCTGCAGCAGGA
>PWIZ01000146.1 GCA_003560175.1 Halomonas sp.
CCCGGTAGGTCTTGGGCTGCTTGTGGCGGGGGTGGCTGATGCGGTGGATCAGCTCGCCGTCGTCGGAGAGCAGCAGTAGCCCTTCGGAGTCATGGTCGAGCCGGCCCGCGGGGTAGATGCCGGGCACGTCGATGATGTCCGCCAGGGTCGCGCGGGGTTCTCCCGAGCTGGCCCCGCGGTCGGTGAACTGGGACAGCATGCGGTAGGGCTTGTGAAGCAGATAGAGGATGCTCATCGGGCAAGCTTACAGGCAAGCGCGTGACGATGGCAGTGGGGGTGGTGTCGGGGAGGGCGTCAGCCTTATTGCCCATGCGCCTTATCGGGCAGGCTGGTATAATATCGTCGTTCGCCGGGAGCGCCCTCGTCGTTCCGGGGTCTGTCCAGACCACGCCTGTCGGGTCGATGCACACTGGCATCCCCCACTCTTCATCACGCCAGGCGGGTTGTTCCAGGGTCCCCCTGTAGAGGCATCGTGAGCGCGCGCTACCGATCCAGTTTCATGCCACCGCAGTGACCAGAGAGATCAACGACAACATGTCAAAAACGCCGAAGATTATCTATACGCTCACCGACGAAGCGCCGGCCCTGGCCACCTTTTCCCTGCTGCCGATCATCGATGCCTATACCGACTCCGCCGGGGTCATCGTTGAAACCCGCGATATCTCCTTGGCCGGCCGTATCCTCTCGCAGTTTCCCGAATACCTGAGCGACGCACAGCAGATCGGCGACCACCTGGCCGAGCTGGGCGAGCTGGCCAAGACGCCCGAAGCCAATATCATCAAGCTGCCCAACATCAGTGCCTCGGTGCCCCAGCTCAATACGGCCATCCGCGAGCTCCAGGCTCAGGGCCACAAGCTGCCCGACTACCCCGATGAGCCCACCACCCAGATCGAGCGCGACATCAAGATGCGCTACGATCGCACCAAGGGCAGTGCGGTGAATCCGGTGCTGCGCGAGGGCAACAGTGACCGCCGCGCGCCCAAGTCCGTGAAGAACTATGCCCGCAAGTATCCCCACCGCATGGGCGAGTGGAGCACCGACTCCCAGTCCCATGTGGCCTGCATGAGCGAGGGTGACTTCTACGGCAGCGAGCAATCCGCGACCCTGGCCGCCGAGGATACGGTGAAGATCGAGCTGGTCGGCCAGGATGGCACCACCACCGTGCTCAAGGAGAAGACCCCGGTGCTGGCCGGCGAGGTGATCGACGGCTCGGTGATGAGCCACAAGGCGCTCTCCGCCTTCATCGCCGAGCAGGTGGCCGACGCCAAGGAGCGGGACGTGCTCTTCTCCCTGCATCTCAAGGCCACCATGATGAAGGTCTCCGACCCGATCATGTTCGGCATCGTCGTGGAGGCGTTCTATCGTGACGTGCTGGACAAGCACGCCGACGACCTGGCCAAGGTCGGCTTCGATGCCACCAACGGCATCGGCGATCTCTACGCCACCATCACGGCGCTGCCCGCCGAGAAGCAGGAGGAGATCAAGGCAGACATCGAGGCGCTCTATGCTGAGCGTCCGCGCCTGGCCATGGTCAACTCCCATAAGGGGATCACCAACCTCCACGTGCCCAGCGATGTGATCATCGATGCCTCCATGCCGGCGATGATCCGTGATTCCGGCAAGATGTGGGGCGCCGATGACGCCCTGCATGATGCCAAGGCGGTGATCCCGGACCGCTGCTACGCCACCATCTACCATGCGGTCATCGACGACTGCCGGGAGAACGGTGCCTTCGATCCGACCACCATGGGTAGCGTGCCCAACGTCGGTCTGATGGCCCAGAAGGCCGAGGAGTATGGCTCCCACGACAAGACCTTCCAGATCCCGATCGATGGCACCGTGCGTGTCACCAGCGCTGCCGGCGAGGTGCTCTTCGAGCACGCCGTGGAGAAGGGCGATATCTGGCGCATGTGCCAGACCAAGGACGCGCCGATCAAGGACTGGGTCAAGCTCGCCGTGACCCGCGCCCGCGACAGCGACACCCCGGCGGTGTTCTGGCTCGATGCCGAGCGAGCCCACGATGCCGCGCTGATCAAGAAGGTCGAGACCTATCTCGAGGAGCATGACACCAGCGGCCTCGACATCCGCATCATGGAGCCGATGGATGCCATGAAGTTCACCCTGGAGCGCATCCGCAAGGGCCAGGACACCATCTCCGTCACCGGCAACGTACTGCGTGACTACCTGACCGACCTGTTCCCCATCATGGAGCTGGGCACCAGCGCCAAGATGCTTTCCATCGTCCCGCTGATGAACGGCGGTGGCCTGTTCGAGACCGGTGCCGGTGGCTCTGCGCCCAAGCACGTGCAGCAGTTCCTCGAGGAGAACCACCTGCGCTGGGACTCCCTGGGTGAGTTCCTGGCCCTGGCTGCTTCCTTGGAGCACCTGGGCAAGACCTTCGATAATGTCCGTGCCCTGGTGTTGGCCAAGGCGCTGGATGAGGCCAACGGCAAGTTCCTCGACAGCAACAAGTCGCCCTCACGCAAGGTCGGCGAGCTGGATAACCGCGGCAGCCACTTCTATCTGGCCATGTACTGGGCCGAGGCCCTCGCGGCCCAGGATGAGGACGCCGAGCTCAAGGCCCTGTTCACCAAGCTGGCCGAGGAGTTCCACGCCAAGGAAGAGCGCATCGTCGAGGAGCTCAATTCGGTGCAGGGCCAGTCCGTGGACGTCGAGGGCTACTACCATCCGAACTACGCGCTGACCGAGGCGGCCATGCGCCCGAGCGCGACCCTCAATGCCGCCCTGGCCCTGGTGGCCAAGGGCTGAGAGTTCTCCCGGCGGCTTTGATAGCCGAGTGCATCGGCCCCTGCCTGGATAACGGGCAGGGGCCTTTGCGTTGAGGGGGGCGATGAACCTAGCCGGCAGGGCGACGTCAAAGATGAATCACCTGCCCGGTTGCCGGCCCATCAAATGAGTAGTGTTCCGCTATGTGGCAACGAGAGATATGGTGCGGTATGACCCGCCCTCCCGGTACGGAGGAGGAGGGCGACCTGGCGGTGCAGAGCGCCGACCCAGAGCAGGCGCGCCCGCCAATGTACAAGGTGGTATTGCACAACGATGATTTCACCCCCATGGAGTTCGTGGTGGAGGTGCTCCAGACATTTTTCCACTTGGACAGCGAAACCGCGGTGCAGGTGATGTTGACGGTGCATACTCAGGGCAAGGCGACCTGCGGCATCTTTACACGCGATATCGCAGAAACCAAAAGCCATCAGGTCAATCAATACGCTAGAGAGTGTCAGCATCCGCTGCTATCGGACATCGAGGCCGCAGACTGACTCAGCCCCGGACATGGTCGCCACGGGTGTACATGGTCCGCCGTTGGCAGCAAGGCTTGCAACGGTGACGTTTGTGCCCGATGTTGATGATGCCGGATGACGAAAGATCCGACGCAATGCCCTGGGCGGCAAGAAGGGGACTGCCATGCTGAGCAAAG
>PWIZ01000204.1 GCA_003560175.1 Halomonas sp.
GCATGGTCTTGGCAACGCGCACCGCCGGGGCATTCATGATGGTGTGGTCTACGGTAAAGCTGTCGAGAAGCGGCATGTCGACTCCTGCAGGTCAGGGGGAAGGGCGCGGCGGCACGGGCCGCGCCCGGTGCCTGCATGGTATCTCGCCGCGCCGCCTGTTCGCCAGCGCCGGACGTTTGACGAAGGGCCGGCGCTGGACTATCGTAACGTCATTACATGGAGTTTTGGAATGAAGGCAGCGCAAGGAATGGAGAAAACGCAGGGAATGGAAAAAACGCAGGGAATGGAGAGACAGCATGGACACCTGTGACGCCCACGACCATCGCTCGGCCCCGCCCCGCTCGGTGCCCGACGAGCAGCGCCTGGCCCGCACGGCGGGGCTCTTCAAGGCGCTGGGCGACCCCGCCAGGCTGGCGCTGCTATACCAGCTTCGAGAGGGCGAACGCTGCGTCGGCGACCTGGTGGCGGAGGGCCAGAAGCTCTCCACCGTGTCCGCCAGACTTCAAACCCTGTTGAATGCCAGGCTGGTGGTCAGGCGTCGCGATGCCAAGCACCTTTTCTATCGCCTGGCGGACCAGCACGTTGTCGAGCTTATCGAGAACGCCCTGGCGCATGCTGACGAGTTGACGTCCGCGGGTTCGGGTCAGGCCCAGCCGAGCGACGTCGAGCCCCCGAGAAGTGACTACCCCAGGAGGTCACCATGAGCTGCAAGATCCATCACGATCATCCCCATGAGCACGGCCCGGACTGCGGCCATACCCGCATCCTGCACAACGGCCACGTCGACTATCTCCACGACGGCCATCTGCATCACCCCCACGATGACCACGTGGATGAGCATGTCATCGAGGTGTCCGACAAGAACCCCGATGTCTGCACGCCGCACCATCAGTGCCAGGGCCACGACCCCGACCACGTGCACGGCCCGGGATGCGGCCACGAGCCGGTACCGCACGGCGATCACATCGACTATCTGGTGGACGGCCACCTGCACCATCCGCACGGCGACCACTGCGACGATCACGGGCCGATCGACGTCGTGCGCTGATCGCCGCCGACGGCTCGCCCCGGTGAGCCGTCAGGCCCGTCACCTCCCGACACCCCCCGGCGCTTGCGCCGGGGGGTGTTGCGTCAAGGGATCTCCAGAAAGGCCATGGGCGCTCCCTGAGGGCGTCCGACCAGCGCCTCGTCGCGGACCACTGCCTGGCCGCGTACCACGGTGGCGATCGGCCAGCCGGTCACCGCCTGGCCATGGTAGGGCGTCCAGCCACTGACGCTGGCGATCCAGTCGTCGGTGATGGTGCGCCGGGCGGCCAGGTCCACCAGGGTGAGGTCGGCGTCGAAGCCCGGCGCGATGCGCCCCTTGCCCTCGATGCCGAACACCCGGGCCGGGCCGGCGCTGGTCAGGTCCACCAGCCGCTGCAGGCTGAGCCGGCCCCGATGCACGTGGTCGAGCATGACGGGCACCAGGGTCTGCACGCCGGTCATGCCGCTGGGAGAGTCCGGGTAGGACTTCGCCTTCTCCTCGCGGGTGTGGGGGGCGTGGTCGCTGCCGATCACATCCACCACGCCGTCGCGAATCGCCTGCCACAGCCCCCGGCGGTGGGCCTCGTCGCGCACCGGCGGGTTCATCTGGGCGAGGCTGCCCAGGCGCTGATAGCACGCCGGGGCGCACAGCGTCAGGTGGTGGGGCGTCACCTCGACGCTGACGCGGCGCTTGTGGCGGGCCAGATAGGCCATCTCGTCGGCGGTGGAGACATGCAGCACGTGAAGTCGGCGGCCGCTCTCGGCGGCCATCTCCACGATGCGCCGGGTGGCCATCAGCGCGCTCTGCGGATCCCGCCAGCGGGGATGGTCGCAGACGTCGCCGCTGGCCTCCACCAGGGCGCGGCGCTCGCGCAGCCGCGCCTCGTCTTCGGCGTGCACCGCCAGGCGGCGCCGGCCGTGGCTCAGGATGCGCCGCAGCACGGTGTCGTCGTCGGCCAGCAGGTCGCCGAAGGAGCTGCCCATGAACACCTTGACGCCGGCACAGCCCGGCAGCTGCTCCAGTTCGGCGAGGCGTTCGGCGTTGACCGCCGACCCGCCCATGTAGAAGGCGTGGTCGCACCAGGCGCGGCCGCGGGCGCGGTCGAATTTGGCCGCGAGGTCCTCCGGCGTCAGGGTCAGGGGGGCGGTGTTGGGCATCTCGAAGACGCCCGTGACACCGCCCAGCACGGCGCCGCGGGTGCCCGCTTCCAGGGTCTCCTTGTGGGTCAGGCCCGGTTCGCGGAAGTGCACCTGGGTATCGATCACGCCTGGCAGCACGTGCAGGCCGGCGGCCTCCAGGGTGCTCTCGGCGGACCAGTGGCTGCGCAGCTCGCCCAGGGCCACGATGCGCCCGCCGAGGCAGGCGAGGTCCAGGCGTTGGATGCCGGAGGGCGTGACTACCTGGCCGTCGAGCACCAGCAGGTCGGCATGGCGACGGGCCAGGCGCGCGTCGAGGTCGTCGGTCGAGCTCATGCCGAGGCCTCCTCGGCGTCGGCCGGGGCGCGCAGCCGCTCGAGACGGGCCGCCTGGTCGCGGCGCCGAGCCTCCCGGTCGGGGGCCTGGCATTCGGCCTGGAGCCGGGCGATGGCCTCCTCCACGTCCAGGGTGCCGAGGTCGCTGCCGTCCCGGTGGCGCAGGGTCACGCGGCCCTCGGCCGCCTCCCGGCCGCCGACGATCAGCAGGAAGGGAATCCGCTGCAGGGTCTGCTCGCGGATCTTGTAGCCGATCTTCTCGTTGCGCACGTCGGCCTCGGCGCGCAGCCCGGCGCCGCACAGCGCCTCGCAAAGCGCCTCGGCGTAGCCCGCCTGGGCCTCGGTGATCGACATCACCACCGCCTGCTGCGGCGCCAGCCAGGCGGGCAGCTTGCCGGCGTGATGCTCGATCAGGATGCCGAGGAAGCGCTCCAGGGAGCCGAACAGCGCGCGGTGCAGCAGCACGGGGCGCTGGCGCAGGCCCTGTTCGTCCACGTAGTCGAGCCCGAAGCGCTCGGGCAGGTTCATGTCCACCTGCAGGGTGCCGCACTGCCAGTCGCGGCCGATGGCGTCGCGCAGCACGAACTCCAGCTTGGGCCCGTAGAAGGCGCCCTCGCCGGGGTTGAGCTCGTAGGCCAGCTCCATCGTCTCCAGGGCGTCGGTCAAGGCCCCCTCCAGGCGGTCCCAGACGGCCTCGCTGCCCATGCGGTTCTCCGGCCGGGTGGAGAGCTTGAGGCGCACCTCCTCGAAGCCGAACTCCCGGTAGATATCGAGCACCAGCGCCACCACCCGGCGGCACTCCGCGTTCATCTGCTCCGGCGTGCAGTAGATATGGGCGTCGTCCTGGGTGAAGTGGCGCACCCGCAGCAGGCCGTGCAGGGCGCCGGAGGGCTCGTAGCGGTGGACCTTGCCGAACTCGCCCATGCGGATGGGCAGGTCGC
>PWIZ01000376.1 GCA_003560175.1 Halomonas sp.
CCTGTCAGCGCGAACTCGGCCTGCCGGAAGCGATCGTCAACGTGGAGGGCGGCGCCATCGCCCACGGCCACCCCATCGGCGCCAGCGGCGCGGTGCTGACCACCCGCCTACTGCATGCCATGCAGCGCAACGGCGAACACCGCGGCATCGTCACCCTGTGCATCGGCGGCGGACAGGGCATCGCCCTGGCGCTGGAAATGCTCTAGGCCCACGCCGACCGAACCTCCCTGCGCCTCACCCCATCCTGCCGGGAACTTGACGAACCTCGAGTTCTCGGCTTTTTGCTATAGGCAACATATGCATAGGCATATACTCTTATAAACAATACCACCTCCCACATGACCCGAGGCTTTGCATGTCGGAATCCAAACCCGCCAAACCCGCCTTCGCCCACCGCCTGCTGACCCTGGCCCGGGAAAACCCCGAGCAGGTGCGCTGGCTGGGCGCCGTGGCGGGGATCTTCCTGCTGATCTACTTCCTGCCCGCCGGCACCGAGCGTTTCGACAACGCGGTGCTGGAGGGCATCCGCCTGACCCACTGGTATGCCCGGGAGCACGTGATTCTCTGCCTGCTACCCGCCTTCGTGATCGCCGGCGCCATGGCCACCTACCTCAGCCAGGGCGCGGTGATGCGCTACCTGGGGCCCAGTGCCCCCAAGCCGGTGGCCTTCGGCATGGCATCAATCTCCGGCACCCTGCTGGCGGTCTGCTCCTGCACCGTGCTGCCGCTGTTCGGCGGCATCTACCGGCGCGGCGCGGGCCTGGGGCCGGCGGTGGCCTTCCTCTACTCGGGGCCGGCCATCAACATCATGGCCATCGTGGTCACCGCCAAGGTGCTGGGGTTCGAGCTGGGCCTGGCCCGAGCCCTGGGGGCCATCGTCTTCGCCGTGGTGATCGGGGTGATCATGCACCTGATCTACCGTCGCGAGGAGCAAGCCAGGGCCAAGGCCAACGCCCGCGGCTTCGAGGGCGAGCTCTCCCGCCCCCTCGGGCAGGTCGCCGTGTTCTTCGGCCTGATGGTGGGTATCCTGATCTTTGCCAACTGGGCCGTCGCGGACAGCCCGACCTGGATGGCCATTCACGCCTTCAAGTGGCACATCACCGCGGTTCTTTCCGGGCTCTTCGCTCTGCTGCTGATCCGCCGCTGGGGCTGGCCGCTGCATCAGGTGGCGGTGCTGGCCGGCGCCGTGGTGCTGGCCGCCCTGCTGGTACCCGGCGTGCCGGAGCTCGCCTTCGCCGTGGGCATCATCGGCCTAATGCTGATCGCTACCCTGCGCGACGACGACCGTGAATGGGCGGAGCAGAGCTGGGACTTCACCAAGCAGATCATGCCGCTGCTGCTGGTCGGGGTGTTCGTGGCCGGTCTGCTGCTGGGCCGCCCCGGCGAGGAGGGGCTGATTCCCTCCGAGTGGGTGGTGCTGGCGGTGGGCGACAACGGCTTTCGCTCCACCTTCCTCGCCTCGCTGCTGGGCGGCTTCATGTACTTCTCGACCCTAACCGAGGTGCCCATCGTCCAGGGCCTGATCGGCAACGGCATGGGCAAGGGCCCGGCACTCGCCCTGCTGCTGGCGGGTCCGGCCCTGTCGCTGCCCAACATGCTGGTGATCCGCACCATCATGGGTACCCAGAAGACCCTGGTCTACTGCACGCTGGTGGTGGTCATGGCCACTCTCACCGGCTATCTCTACGGTCAGTTCTGGCCGTGAAACATTTCCGACAGGAGACTCCCATGAAACTGAGCATCTACGGCAAGGGCTGCAAGAAGTGCGACCAGCTCACCGGCAACGCCAGGGAAGCCGCCGAGGCCCTGGGCATGACGGTGGAGATCGAGAAGGTGACCGACATGAACGCCATCATCGACGCCGGCGTCATGCATACGCCGGCCCTCGCCATCGACGGCGAAGTGGTCACCGAGGGCAAGGTGCCCAGCGCCAGGGAACTCGAGACGCTGATCAAGGGGTGATCGACATGGTCTAGCGCGGCGCGGCGTTTCCGCCTCGTCAGGGCGACACGGCCGGCCCACTCCCTTCGGCGCCGAAGGCCTCGCTGAGCGAGCCCTGGTAGCGCCAGCCGTCCGGCACTCGCAGCTCATGACTGTGGCTGCCGTCCAGCCGGCAGATCGCCACGCTGGGCGGCGTGCCGCCGATGCCGATGTACACCGTCTCGAAGGTCAGCCAGTCGCAGGGGGTGATCAGGCCGCGCTTCTGGTCGGCGAAGGCGATGTCCTCGAAATCCCCCTCCCAGTCGAAGCGTAAACCCACCGCCAGCAGGCGCTCCACCAGCAAGCGCACCTCGGCCGGGTCGAACAGGCTGATGCTGACCAGCTCATCGTCGGAGCAGACCCCCTGCTCGGGCAGGGTGTCGCCCAGGGCCTCCCAGCCTCCCGAAATGCGCTGCTCCACCGCCGCCGCGCGAATGATCACCGCCGTTGCCTCTACCAATACCGCCATGAACTCTCCCCCACCGCTGAGGTGGCCAGCTCGGATTTCCTCGACCCCAGACAGCAAAAAAATTGATCCAGGACAATTCCTGGCGCTTGCCGGCTGTCTCTTAGACTAAAGGCCGTGGCAGTGGCTCTGAGTCTTTGCCACGCTTCTCTTTATACATATGCTAATCCACATATAAACATAACAATGATAGCGGGCGAATCACCATGCCGCACCGTGACACCCACTCCCATCATATGCCAAGCCCTCTCGCTCTCTGGAGCACTGCTCTGGGCTGGGTCGCCTCGCGCTGCCTGCAGGCGCCGCCTCATCCGTTGACCTGTACGCGCTGCCTCGACGCCTGCCCGGTGGATGCCCTCGACTTCCATCAAGACGGCGACGGCGTTTCATTGTTGGCCAGCGACGCCTGCCACGGCTGCGGCCAGTGCGTCCCGGCCTGCCCCAGCGAGGCCCTGGTCAGCGCCGAGTTCGACGCCCTGACAGCGAAGCAGGCCGAGGGGGAGCCGCTGCACCTGGGCTGTCATCGGTCCGCGGATCGCACGGCGGAAGGCAGCGACCTGCGCCACTTGCACTGCCTTCGCGCCCTGGGCCCCGACCTGCTGGCCTGGCTGGCGGCACAGGCGGCACCCGAGGGCGTAGCGCTCCACCTACCCGACGGCTGCCGCGGCTGCCCTGCCGCACCGATGGGCGCAAGGGACGACTGGCGGAGCGCAGCCGAATCGCTTGCCTCGATCACCGACACCTCGGCCCAGCGCGCTTTCCGCCCCGCCCGCGCCGCGGTAAGCCGCCGCGACCTGCTGCGCGGCCGCCCGGCCCCTCGGCTTCCGGCCATCGCCGCCGATGACGCCGCCCCGAAGGCACGGCGGCTGCAGCGCCAGCGGGCTGCCACCACGGCGCTGGGCGACCCGCGGCTGGCACCGCCGCTGCCCGGACTGAGTCTGACGACCGATGCCTGCCTGGCCCACGGCGTCTGTGCCCGGGTCTGCCCCACC
>PWIZ01000094.1 GCA_003560175.1 Halomonas sp.
CTTTTCACGAAGCCTGGAGATCGACCATGAGTCACTTCATTGATCGGCTGAACTTCTTCCGCAAGGCCCGCGAGCCCTTCGCCAACGAGCATGGCGAGACCCGCGAGGAGTCGCGCGGCTGGGAGGACAGCTATCGTCAGCGCTGGCAGCATGACAAGGTCGTGCGTTCCACCCACGGGGTGAACTGCACCGGCTCCTGCAGCTGGAAGATCTACGTCAAGAACGGCCTGGTCACCTGGGAGACCCAGCAGACCGACTCCCCGCGCACCCGCCCGGACCTGCCCAACCACGAGCCGCGCGGCTGCCCGCGGGGCGCCAGCTACTCCTGGTATCTGTACAGCGCCAACCGCCTCAAGTATCCGCTGATCCGAAAGCCGTTGCTCAAGCTGTGGCGTGAGGCCCTCAACGAGAAGAAGGACCCCGTCGATGCCTGGGCCTCCATCGTCGAGGATCCGGCCAAGACCAAGCAGTACAAGCGCGCCCGCGGCATGGGCGGCTTCGTGCGTGCCAACTGGGACGAGCTCAACGAGCTGGTCGCGGCCTCCAATGTCTATACCGCCAAGCAGTATGGCCCGGACCGCATCATCGGCTTCTCGCCGATCCCCGCCATGTCCATGGTCAGCTATGCCGCGGGCAGCCGCTACCTGTCGCTGATCGGCGGCGTCTGCATGAGCTTCTACGACTGGTACTGCGACTTGCCGCCGGCTTCGCCCATGACCTGGGGCGAGCAGACCGACGTGCCGGAATCGGCCGACTGGTACAACTCCGGCTACATCATCGCCTGGGGCTCCAACGTGCCCCAGACCCGGACCCCGGATGCCCACTTCTTCACCGAGGTACGCTACAAGGGCACCAAGACCGTCTCCATCACCCCGGACTACGCCGAGGTCTCCAAGCTCACCGACGAGTGGCTCTCCGCCAAGCAGGGCACCGATGCCGCCCTGGCCATGGCCATGGGGCATGTGATCCTCAAGGAGTTCCACCTCGACAAGCCCAGCACCTACTTCACCGAGTATGTTCGTCAGTACACCGACATGCCCTTCCTGGTGGAGCTGGAGCCCCGCGAGGACGGCAGCTATGCGCCCGGCAGGCAGCTGCGCGCCAGCGATTTCGATGCCAGCCTGGGCCAGGCGAACAACCCCGAGTGGAAGACCGTGGCCTGGGACGAGACCCGCGACCAGCTGGTGGTGCCCCGCGGCTCCATCGGCTTCCGCTGGGGCGAGACCGGTGACGAGATCGGCAAGTGGAACCTCGAGCCGCTGGACGCCGAGGGTGCCGAGATCAAGCCGTTGCTGACCCTGGCCGACCACCACGACAGCGTCGCTAGAGTGGCGTTCCCCTACTTCGGTGGCATCGAGCATGAGCACTTCGAGCATGTGAAAGGCGAAGGCGTGGGCGCCGCGGATGACCTGCTGTTCCACAACCTGCCCGTCAAGCGGATGAAGAAGGCCGACGGCAGTGAGATGCTGGCGGTTACCGTGTTTGACCTGATGTGCGCCAACTACGGCATCGACCGTGGCTTTGCCGGTGACGGCGAAGATGACGGTGCGACGTCTTATGATCAGATTCGCCCCTACACCCCGGCCTGGCAGGAGAAGATCACCGGCGTATCCGCTGAGCAGGCCACCCGCATCGCCCGTGAGTTTGCCGACAACGCCGACAAGACCCGGGGACGTTCCATGATCATCGTGGGTGCCGGCATGAACCACTGGTACCACATGGACATGAACTACCGCGGCCTGATCAACATGCTGGTCATGTGCGGCTGCATCGGCCAGAGCGGTGGTGGCTGGGCCCACTACGTGGGCCAGGAGAAGCTGCGGCCCCAGACCGGCTGGACCCCGCTGGCCTTCGGCCTCGACTGGCAGCGTCCGCCGCGCCACATGAACTCCACCTCCTTCTTCTACAGCCACTCCTCCCAGTGGCGCTACGAGAAGCTCGAGATCAAGGAGATCCTCTCGCCCCTGGCCAAGGTCGAGGACTACCCGGGGAGCCTGATCGACTTCAACGTGCGCTCCGAGCGCATGGGCTGGCTGCCCTCGGCGCCCCAGCTGGGGACCAACCCGCTGAGCCTGGCGAAGAAGGCCGAGGCCGCCGGCATGTCGACCAAGGACTATGCCGTCCAGCAGCTCAAGAGCGGCGAGCTGACGTTTGCCGCGGAAGACCCGGATGCCCCGGAGAACTTCCCGCGCAACATGTTCATCTGGCGCTCCAACCTGCTCGGCAGTTCGGGCAAGGGCCACGAGTACATGCTCAAGTACCTGCTGGGCACCCGTCACGGCATCCAGGGCAAGGATCTGGGCGATTTTGGCGGCCAGAAGCCGGAAGAGGTCAAGTGGCATGACGAGGCGCCGGAAGGCAAGCTCGACCTGCTGGTGACCCTGGACTTTCGCATGTCCACTACCTGTCTCTATTCGGATATCGTGCTGCCGACGGCCACCTGGTACGAGAAGAACGACCTCAACACCTCGGACATGCACCCCTTCATCCACCCGCTGACCGCGGCCACCGACCCGGCGTGGGAGTCGCGTAGCGACTGGGATATCTACAAGGGCATCGCCAAGGCGTTCTCCAAGGCCTGCGTGGGGCATCTGGGCGAGGAGACCGACCTGGTCACCCTGCCGCACCAGCACGACTCCCCCGCCGAGTTGGCCCAGCCCGAAGTGCTGGACTGGAAGAAGGGCGAGTGCGAGCCCATCCCCGGCAAGACCATGCCGGCGCTGATCGAGGTCAAGCGCAACTATCCCGAGACCTATGAGCGCTTCACCTCCGTGGGCCCGCTGCTCGAAAGCCTCGGCAACGGTGGCAAGGGTATCAGCTGGAACACCGACTCCGAGGTTGAACTGCTCGGCAAGCTCAACCATTGCAAGCTGGAAGGCTCCTCCAAGGGGCGCCCTCAGATCGAGAGCGCCATCGATGCGGCCGAAATGATCCTGACCCTGGCGCCGGAGACCAACGGCCAGGTGGCGATGAAGGCCTGGGGCGCGCTCTCCAAGATCACCGGGCGGGATCACTCCCACCTGGCGCATCCCAAGGAGGACGAGAAGATCCGCTTCCGCGACATCGTCGCTCAGCCGCGCAAGATCATCTCCAGCCCGACCTGGTCCGGCCTCGAGGACGAGCACGTCTCCTACAATGCCGGCTATACCAACGTCCACGAGATGATCCCCTGGCGCACCGTCAGTGGCCGCCAGCAGTTCTACCAGGATCACGCCTGGATGCGCGCCTTCGGCGAGAGCCTGCTGGTCTATCGCCCGCCCATCGATACCAAGGCGGCCAAGGGCTTCAAGCTGCCCGAGGACAACGGTAATCCGAGCAAGGCGCTGAACTTCATCACGCCGCACCAGAAGTGGGGTATCCACTCCACCTACAGCGACAACCTGATGATGCTGACGCTCAACCGCGGCGGCCCGGTGGTCTGGCTCTCCGAAC
>PWIZ01000099.1 GCA_003560175.1 Halomonas sp.
CCGCTGGAGGCGGGCCCCGAGGACGTGCTGGCCTGCGATGCCATCCTGCTCGGCACCACCGAGAATCTGGGCTACATGGCGGGCCTGACCAAGGACGTCTTCGATCGCTGTTACTACCCGGTGCTGGAGAAAAAGCAGGGCCTGCCCTGCGCGCTCTATGTGCGTGCCGGCCATGACGGCACCGGCACCCGCCGGGCCGTGGAGAGCATTGTCACCGGACTGCGCTGGCGCTGGGTGCAGGAGCCACTGATCCTGCGCGGCGAGTGGCAGGAGGCGTTCGTCGACCAGGTGGAGGAGCTCGCCATGGCGATGGCCGCCGGGCTCGAAGCGGGCATCCTGTAGTCGGTAGCAGCCAGGCAGAGCCCGGGGCGGTTCGCCTCAGTGGCATGACCCGCAGCAGACGCCGGGCTCACCGTGCTTGCCCTTCTGCTCCGCATCGGCACTGACCGCTTCATCAGCGCTGACATCCGCGGCTGGCGCCGCTGCCGAAGCAGGCTCAAAGGTCTGAACGGCCTGGCTGTCCACCGCCGCGTGATCTTCTGCCTTGTCCTTCTTGAACAGTCCCATGGGCATTGCCTCTTAGCAGGTCAATAAGATTCATAAAAAATACATCTTATTGCTTGCCGAGCGGATCGTCAACGTCCGGGCCTGGCACTTTTGTACTGCCAGGCATGTTGATGACGGCGGGGTCGAGAGCAGCTTGCTCTAACCTATGTGATCAAATTGTGTCGATGGCGACCGTCTCGTCGTCGACGCCTGCTATAGTTCAAGTACTGTCTCGTTTGCTCGAGCACCTGAGGTGTTTTCAGCACTGCACCGCCTGATCAAGCGCCAGAAAAACATGTACAACAACGCCACAATATCCCCCGTCGACCAGACACTATGTGAAGGCCCTTCGGCATCCGCCCGACCCTCTGGGTTCTGGCCCCCTCTGGCCAACTTACTCCGCGCGAGGTGAGTCATGAAAGCTCTCTCCGGACTGCTGGCCATCGGCCTCGCCAGCCTGTTCCTTTTCAGCCCACCAGCGGCGCAAGCCGATAAAACCCTGATCATCGGCACGGCAAGCTCAGCGGGGGTCTACCATGTCACCGGGCGCACCCTATGCCGGCTTCTGGATCTCCCCTGCACGGCACAGACCAGCGACGGTTCCGCCGCCAACCTCCAGGCGGTGCGCCAGGGCGAGGTGACCGTCGCCCTGGCCCAGTCGGACCTTCAGTATTATGCCGTTTCAGGCACCGAAGGGTTCCGCGATGCCGGGCCGGATGCCTCGCTGCGGTCACTCTTCTCAGTCCATGGCGAACCCTTCACCTTGGTCGTCCGCCGTGACAGCGGCATCGAAGCCTTCGACGACCTGCGTCAGCGTGCCGTCAACGTCGGCAACCCCGGCTCGGGCCAGCGCGCGACCATGATGACGCTGCTCGAGGCCAAGGGCTGGACCCTCGGGGAGTTCAGCCTGGCCAACGACCTGCCCGCAGACCAGCAGTCGCTGGAGCTGTGCCACGGCAACGTCGATGCCATGGTCTATACGGTGGGCCATCCCAACGCTTCGATCGAGCAGGCAATCCGTCTCTGTGACGCTGCCATCATCGACGTGAGTGGCGAAGCGGTCGAACGGTTGGTGGAGGAGGCTCCCTATTTCACTCGGGCCACGATTCCCGCCGGTATCTACGCCCCCGATCAACCGGCCGTCGACACCTTCGGTGTCAGAGCCACCCTGGTCGCCTCCGAGGCGACCCCCCCGGAGGTCATCCATACCATCGTCGCGGCGGTCTTCGACGACCTCGAGCATTTCAAGTCCTACCATCCGGCCTATGGCGATCTAACGGCCGCGTCGATGATCACAGAGGGGCTCTCGGCCCCGCTGCACCCGGGCGCCCTGCGTTACTATCGGGAACGGGGCTGGATCGAGGCCGAAGACGCCATGGAAGACGCCGCGGTGGACGATGCCGTTGAGGACGCCGGCTGACCGGACGGGGTCCCACACCGCCAACGCCAGCGGCACCCCGAGGGGTGCCGCTGGCGCTTCTGCAGGGGGGAACCAGGCTACTTCAGGCGCTCGAACACCGTGGCCACGCCCTGCCCCATGCCGATGCACATGGTGGCCAGGCCGAGTGTGGTATCACGCTGCTGCATCACGTTGAGCAGGGTGGTGCAAATGCGGGTGCCCGAGCAGCCCAGCGGGTGACCCAGGGCGATAGCGCCACCGTTGAGGTTGACCTTGTCATCCATGGCGTCGAGAAAGCCGAGGTCCTTGAGCACCGGCAGGCCCTGGGCAGCGAAGGCCTCGTTGAGCTCCACGGTCTGGATGTCGTCGGCACTCAGCCCGGCGGCCTTGAGCGCCTTCTTCGATGCCGGCACCGGACCGTAGCCCATGATCGAAGCGTCGCAGCCGGCCACTCCGGTGGAGAGGACTCGGGCGATCGGGTCGAGCCCCAGCGCCTGGGCGCGCTCGTAGCTCATCACCAGCATGCCGGAGGCGCCCACGGAGAGCGCCGAGGAGGTACCGGCGGTCACGGTGCCGCTCCTCGGGTCGAAAACCGGCTTCAACTCGGCCATCTTCTCCAGGCTGGCATCGCCACGAATCACCTCGTCGCGCTGGAACATCACCTTGAAGCCGCGTTCGTCGTGACCTTCCACCCCGATGATCTCGTTGTCGAAGTAGCCCTTCTCCATGGCGGCCTGGGCGCGCTGGTGGGAGCGCACCCCGAACTTGTCCTGATCCTCGCGGGAGATGCCGTGCATCTTGCCCAGCAGCTCGGCGGTCAGCCCCATCATCATCGCCGCCTTGGCCGCATGCTTGCTGGCCGCCGGGTTGACGTCGACACCGTGAGTCATGGCGACGTGTTCCATGTGCTCCACGCCGCCCACCAGGTAGACGTCCCCCATGCCGGCCCTGATGTTGGCCGAAGCGATATGCAGCGCGCTCATGGAGGAGCCGCACAGGCGGTTGACGGTCTGGGCCGGCACACTGCGCGGAATACCGGTCATGATCGCCGCGTTGCGCGCGATGTTCATGCCCTGCTCCAGGGTCTGGTTGACGCAGCCCCAGATGATGTCGTCGATCTCGACCGGGTCGAGGCCGGCGTTACGCTCGAGCAGCCCCTCCATCACCGCGGCAGAGAGGTTCTCGGCGCGCACGTGACGGAAGGCGCCGTTCTTGGCCTTGGCCATGGCGGTACGCACGCCGTCGACCACCACGATATCTCTCGGGTTCAAGCTCATCTTATCTCTCCTGTTCGTGGTGGGTTCAGCGCTGGGCCGGGGCGGGGTAGAAGGCCTCACCGGCCTTGGCCATCTCACGCAGTTTCTCGGTGGGCGCATAGAGCGGCCCCAGCTCCTCGGCCAGGCCGTCGGCCAACTTGACGAAGGCGTCCACCCCCATGGCGTCGATATAGCGCAGCGCTCCGCCGCGGAACGGCGGGA
>PWIZ01000098.1 GCA_003560175.1 Halomonas sp.
GAAATGCAGGCCTCAGTCAGCGAGGCGGAGCATTACCAGCACCTGATTTCACAATTTCCTGATGCTGAGTCAGATATCACGCCGCTGCTGCAGGCTGCCATTGAGCGCGGCGGCACCCTCAAGGGTCAGTGGGATGCTAATACCCGGATTCGCCACAGCCTGATCGCCAAGGCAGATCAGGAGGTGCCGGCATGAAGCGCACACCTTCGACTCACCCTCAGAGGGACGATGCTCTGCCCACGCTGCGCACCTGGCAGGCCGACTGTATTCAGCAAGCTTTGCGCTCTCTGTCACCGGAGTTCCCGCATTTTCTCTGCCAGGCAACGCCGGGCGCGGGCAAGATGCTGATGGCGGCTTCACTGGCCAGCAAGCTCATGGCTCGCGGCGACATCGACTATGTGCTCTATCTCGGGCCAACGATCGCGGTGGTTGAGCACGCAACCCAGACGCTGGAATCCGTCACCGGCCAGCCCATGCACGGCCGGCTGGGGGCCGGCGGCGCCGGCTACACCTACCATGCCCTGAATCACCGCCTGGAAGAGCTCAAGGCGATGTGCCAGCGAGCGCGGGTGCTGCTGATCTGGGATGAAAGCCACCATGCCGCCGGTCGCAATGAGCAACTCGAGACGGCCAATCGTTGGGGGCTAGGGCTGCTGGCCCTGGAGCGCTGGGTTCACTTCACCCTGGCGCTCTCGGGCACCCCTTGGCGCACCGATGGCAGCCTTCTCCCACTCCTGCGGTACATTGGTGTCAACGGCGATGAGGGAGCTGAGGCGGTCAGTGACTCTGAGGAAGTGCGTGAGGGAGAGCCTTCAAGTCACCGCCTGCGGTTGGCACCCGACTATGTCTATACCCTGGGTGAAGGGGTCCGAGACGGCATCTGCCGCCTGCCCCGACTGCAGCTGATCGACAATCGCGATATCAAACTGACCGCTTATCACCCGCGCTCCGGACGCCGGGAGAACCATCACTACACCAGCCTCCCCCACCTGCTCAAACACCCAGCAGTGCATTACAGCAGCCTACTGCAGCATAGCGCGCCGCTGGAACATGTTCTGGATCTCGCCTGCCAGCAACTCGCCAATCTCCGACAGCAGCATCCCCATGCGGCCGGTCTGGTGGTGGCATCCGACATTGCCCACGCCGAACAGCTCATGGAACAACTGGAAGAGCGTGGGCAAGAGGTATGCATGGTGACCAGCCAATCTCCAGGAGCCCATGCTCGACTGCGCTCCTTCCGCAACGCTAACAGGCCCTGGATCGTCGCCGTCGGAATGGTCAGTGAAGGCGTCGATATACCCCGCCTCAGGGTGTGCTGTTATCTCAGCCACATTCGCACTGAACAGCGATTCCGCCAGGTGCTGGGACGAATTATCCGCCGACAGGGCGATCACGACAGGGAATGTTTCCTGTATGCCCTCAATGAGCCCAGCCTGCGGCGCTACGCACGGCGAATCAGCGATGACCTGCCTGAGGATCTAGCGAAGGTAACACTCTCAGCTTCAACGCCCCCCACGACGCCATCGCCACCCAATCCGCAAGGCGTTACACCAGAGTCGACGGAGGCTCCGCCAGATGTGTCCGTCGGTAGCGAGAGCCCGGCGGCATCTGATAACACGCCCACCGCGCTTCAGCTTCAGCTCGGCGAATCACAAGCCACGATTCACTCGCCGGATCCGGACCTGGCATTTTCTCAGCGATTTATCGCGCGACTGGTAGCACTGCAGCTGCCGCCCACCTAGCCCGCTGATGCTCGGTCCTCGCCATCCATCGGTGACGCGCTCCCGGGAGCCCAGCGTCTGCCGACCGGCCGCTTTGATTTGCTGAACTGCCATCTGACTCGCGACAGGAGTGTCTAGATCATGCGAAAACCACCGTCGCAGGAGCTGCTGCCTGCCTCCAGGCCCCGCCTGGATGACGACGCTATGCCCGTTCTCAAGGAAGGGCTAACACCGGAAGCCCGGCGCCTGCTGGTACAGAGCGTTTCACCCAACACCATCCGCGGGATGCGCTCCGATTTGCGGGTCTACCGTGAGGCTGGCGGCAGGTTGCCGGCCACCGATATTGAGATCGCCAACTATTTGTCCAAGCAGAATGCCATGGGCAAGCAGCCAGCGACGCTGGCGCGCTACGCCAACTCGCTGCATATGTGGCACCGCTACATGAACTACCCCTCCCCCGTGCGCAGCATGGCTGTACGCAGTGTGCTCAGGGGTGTCAAGAAGACCCGCGACATGCGACAGAAGTCGGCGCCGGCCCTGCGCCTGGCGGATCTCTCTCAGCTGCTGGCGGCACTCGATCGCAGCACACTGCCGGGCCTGAGAGACTCTGCGCTGTTTGCGCTCAGCTTCTACGGGGCTTTCCGGCGCAGCGAGATCGTCGCGATCGCCGTAGGAGATCTCGAATGGAAACCTGAAGGGGTCATCATCACCATCCACCAGAGCAAGACCAACCAGAGTGGCCGAATCGAGACCAAGAGCATCATGCGAGCCCCACCCGGCACCACCTTCTGTCCCGTTATACTTCTGGAGCATTGGCTACAGGCCAGCGGCATCTGGCGAGGCGCAGTATTTCGCTCCGTCAGCACTGCGGGAACCATCGGTGCCGGTCGCATGACCTCCTCCGCCCTCTACCAGCGCATGAAGAAGGCGCTAAAGGCTGCCGGACTCACTGACAAGGGGTTTTCACCACACAGTTTCCGATCCGGATTCATCACCGAGGCACATCTAAGGGGCAAGACCGATGTCCAGATCAAACGCATCAGCGGGCATCGCGACCAGAGGACATTTGAACGCTATATCCGTGTTGCAGACGAGTTCGAGAACCACGCAGGCGATTTTTTCACTCTGTGAGCTCTCTCGACAACACCCTGGCACCGGCAGGCGCAACCGCCTGCCATCCCAGGCCATGCGGTGCGCTACGGGCTGGCGTTCGGTGCCCAGCCGCCTTGGCGCAGGTAGCGTTTGACGGTGTTCTTACTGACACCGAGCTCATCGGCAATGCGATTGGTGCCCCAGCCGCAGGCCTTCAGGCGCAGCATGGCGATGGATAACAAGCGCTCACGTGGACGACCGGCAACGCTCGCGACACTCAATACCAGTCATTCTGTGTCGCCCAGCGACACAGACGCAAATGACGCCACCTGTGCACCCAACAAGGAAGGATAAAAGGGGAAGGGGCCGCGACACCCGGTTCTCATCCAGATTGTCGCTGGCTTCTCATCCAGATTGACGCGCTGCACTGGCACCCACCAGAAAGGACAGACTCAGCGGTAACTGGGTAACCTTCAAGGGGTGAAGCTACTGGAGGGAGATCGGCTCTGTCCACCACCGATCACCGTGCACCTCCTGCAGTACAGAGAAGCACAGGCCCTTAGCAGCGGACGTTGTGTGCCCTATCCTTCGCCGAAGACCTCGGACA
>PWIZ01000423.1 GCA_003560175.1 Halomonas sp.
AGCTTCGAGCGTAACGTCGGCATGGGCTCCCCGCTGGAGATCGAGCGCGGCATCAACGCCCTGTGGACCGAGGGTGGCATCCAGTACGCTCCGCCAATCCGCTGATCGTCATGCCCCGGTGCCGACTGGCACCGGGGAACCGACCTGACTGTTGGCCCGGGGACCCCGGGCCAACAGCCATCAACGCTGCTTGAAGGATCCAGGCGGAGACCCTTCCCATGTCCACAAGACCCGAGGTCCGCTCGGCGGGCCCCAAGCCGCCGTTCTGGCGTGATCGCGCCAAGCGAGCGCTGATCTTTCAGTTGCTGCTGGTGGCCGCCGTGGCCGCCTTCCTGATCTTCATCATCGGCAATACCCAGGCGAACCTCGCCCAGCGGGGGATCACCACCGGCTTCGGTTTTCTCAACAACACTGCGGGCTTCGGCATCGTCCAGAGCCTGATCGACTACTCCTCACAGAGCACCTACGGCCGTACCTTCCTGGTGGGGCTGCTCAACACCCTGCTGGTCTCGGCCCTCGGCGTGCTGGCGGCGACGATCGTCGGCTTTACCGTGGGCATCGCCCGTCTGTCGCCCAACTGGCTGATTGCCCGTCTGGCCAATGTCTATATCGAGACCTTCCGCAACATCCCGCTGCTGCTGCAGATCTTCTTCTGGTACTTCGCCGTGTTGCGTACCCTGCCCAGCCCCCGGGACAGCATCTCCCTGGGCGAAGCGGTATTCATCAACGTGCGCGGCCTGTTCCTGCCGGAGCCGCTCTTCGAGTCCGGCTTCGGCCTGATCCCGCTGGCCCTGGCCCTCGCCGTGGGGGCCAGCATCGCCCTGGTGATCTGGAATCGGCGCCGCCACGCCGCCACCGGCCGGCGCCTGCCGGCAGGCTGGATGTCGCTGGCGCTGATCGTCGGGCTGCCGCTGGCGGTGCTGGTACTGACCGGAGTCCCGGTGACCTGGGACGTGCCGGAACTGCGCGGCTTCAACTTCAGCGGGGGTATCACCGTGATCCCGGAATTCCTGGCTCTGTGGCTGGCGCTCTCCATCTACACGGCCTCGTTCATCGCCGAGATCGTGCGCTCGGGGATCCAGGCGATACCCCACGGCCAGACCGAAGCGGCCCAGTCGCTGAGCCTGCCCCAGGGGCTGGTGCTGCGGCTGGTGGTGATTCCCCAAGCCCTGCGGGTGATCATCCCGCCGCTCACCAGCCAGTACCTCAACCTGATCAAGAACTCCTCGCTGGCCACCGCCATTGGCTATCCGGACCTGGTCTCGGTCTTCGCCGGCACCACCCTCAACCAGACCGGACAGGCCATCGAGGTGATTGCCATGACCATGGCGGTCTATCTCACCATCAGCCTGCTGGTGTCGACGTTCATGAACTGGTTCAACGCCCGCGTGGCGCTGGTCGAACGCTAGGAGAGGCGCCATGACGATTCGAGAGAAGATGATCGAGGCGCGCCCGGCGCCCGGCCTCAGCATCGGCCCGCTGGCCTGGCTGCGCGCCAACCTGTTCAGCGGACCGGTGAACAGCGTGTTCACCCTGCTGGGCCTCTACCTGCTCTACGTGCTGCTGACGCCGACGATTCAGTGGGCCTTCATCAACGCCGACTGGATCGGCACCAGCCGCGACGACTGCTCCCGTGAAGGCGCTTGCTGGGTATTCGTCAACGCTCGGCTGACCCAGTTCATCTATGGGCTCTACCCCCGCGACGAACTGTGGCGGGTCAATCTCGTCTTCGCCAGCTTCGCGGTGCTGATCGCCTGGCTGGCGATCCCTCGGCTGCCCTTCAAGCGTTGGGTCGCCGTCGTCACGCTGCTGGTCTTCCCGGTGGTCGCCTACGTGCTGCTCTACGGCGGCTATTTCGGCCTGCGGCTGGTGGAGACCCATCGCTGGGGCGGGCTGATGCTGACCCTGATCCTGGCCGTGGTGGGGATGGTGGCGGCCCTGCCCATCGGCATCCTGCTGGCGCTCGGTCGTCGTTCGGAGATGCCGATCGTCAAGAGCTTCAGCGTGGTGTTCATCGAGTTCTGGCGCGGCGTGCCGCTGATTACCATCCTTTTCATGGCTTCGGTGATGCTGCCGCTGTTTCTGCCCACCGGGGTCAGCGTCGATCGCCTGGTGCGAGCGCTGATCGGCATCACCCTGTTCCAGAGCGCCTACATGGCGGAGGTGATTCGCGGGGGGTTGCAGGCGATTCCCCGGGGCCAGGAGGAGGCCGCAGCGGCCCTGGGGATGGGCTATTGGCAGCGCATGGGGCTGATCGTGCTGCCCCAGGCGCTGAAGATGATGATTCCGGGCATCGTCAACACCTTCATCTCGCTGTTCAAGGACACCACCCTGGTGATGATCATCGGGCTTTTCGACCTGCTGGGCATCGTCCAGGCGGCGCTGTCGGACTCCCGCTGGCTGGGTTTTGCCCTGGAAGGCTACGTGTTTGCCGCATTCATGTTCTGGATCTTCTGCTTCAGCATGTCGCGCTACAGCCAGTATCTGGAGCGGAAACTGAATACCGGCCACAAGAAGTAGCGACCGGCGCCACCCGAATCGAGGAAAAACGACAATGAGTGACCAGGCAACCCAGTCCCAGGCCGGCGCCGAGACGCCGATGGTCGAGATGCGCGGCGTCAACAAGTGGTTTGGCGACTTTCACGTGCTGCGCGACATCGACCTCACGGTCAAGCGAGGCGAGCGCATAGTTATCTGCGGCCCCTCGGGGTCCGGGAAGTCGACGCTGATTCGCTGCATCAACCACCTGGAGGAGCACCAGCAGGGCGAGATCGTTGTGGGCGGCGTGCCGCTGACCCAGGACGTGAAGCGCATCGAGCAGATCCGCCGCAGCGTTGGCATGGTCTTCCAGCACTTCAACCTCTTCCCGCACCTGACGGTGCTGGAGAACTGCTGCCTCTCGCCCATGTGGGTGCAGAAGAGGCCCCGCCGCGAGGCCGAAGCCCAGGCAATGCAATACCTGGAGCGGGTGCAGATCGCCGAGCAGGCGCTGAAATACCCCGGACAGCTCTCCGGCGGCCAGCAGCAGCGAGTGGCCATCGCCCGCTCGCTCTGCATGCACCCCGAGGTGATGCTCTTCGACGAGCCGACCTCGGCGCTGGATCCGGAGATGATCAAGGAGGTGCTCGATGTCATGGTCGAGCTTGCCCGGGAGGGGATGACCATGCTCTGCGTGACCCACGAGATGGGCTTTGCCAAGACCGTGGCCGATCGGGTGATCTTCATGGACCAGGGCCAGATCATCGAGGAAAACGCCCCGGAGCCCTTCTTCAACGATCCCCAGTCCGAGCGCACCCAGCTGTTTCTCAGCCAGATCCTCGGCCACTGAACGTTGTTGCCGGCCTAACGCTCGGGCTCCTGCTCCCGCGGCACGCCCTCGCCGAGATCCAGCGAGGGTTCGCGGGCGCGCATCC
>PWIZ01000394.1 GCA_003560175.1 Halomonas sp.
AAAATATACCATTCAAAAACAACAAAATATATAAATAAACTAAAAAACTTAAATCTTAGATGGTTGGGTTTAACAAATTGCAAGAGGATGATGTATCAAAATACGATATTATTGATTTTCAAAGGGACAATAATGCAATAAAAAAGTGGTCACACGATGCTAAATTAATAAAAAGAGTAACTTCTCGTCATTTTAAGTATTTATCATATAAAGACTGTATGAAAGTTATTAAATTATTCTTAAAAGGTGATTCTCTAAACAGTAAAGTCTATTTTAATAGAAATGACATCTCTAAATCAAAGAAAATGCACCATCACAACATGGGCAAATTTGACGACGATGGTTTTATCAAACCATTAATATATGAACACATAAAAAAAGATATTTTCAAATACATCTCAATGAGAGAGATAAAAGAAAATAAATTTATTACAGGATTAAACGAGGATAACATAACAGACGATAACACATATTGGATTGATAAAGATTTATCTTTTGAGGTCTTCCGCAAACTAGTTTGCGACGAGAAAACAGATTATAAAATAAAACACGACTTTGATAAATCTAAATTAAAAATACAAACAATAGATAAATCTGATAGTGATGTACAAAGATTTTACATAGATATTTTATTCGAGAGAGTTAGTTTTTCTTTTCATACAGATTATGTTTATGTATGCGATGAATGTGGATCACGCACTAATAAAAAAATGTATGAAATTACAACTAAAAATAAAACACATTCATGTAAAAATGAGATACTAACAGAAAACGCTAAAGGTGAGCCTAGAATTAAAGTATGTAATAATGTAATGTATCCTGATTACCATTTATGTGAAACTAAAGATGCATTTTTTTATGATTTAAATTACGAGGATATAGACGGTAAATATTCATCCATTCAAGGAGTTTCATTCACACCACTAAAACCTGGTAAATACGAGGCTGTAGGTTTTGCACGCAGTAACTCTGATGGTCGTGGAATTATTTATATGGTGGATGTAAAAGAACCAGAACCTAACGTTTTTTTAATACCTGAAAAAACAGATGAAAACTATATTTTTCCTCTAATAAATACGATAGATTCTTTCATTAAAAAACAAACAGGACTTGAAATTTATGGAATGTTACCAATAAAAGCTGCATTAATACTGCAAACAATGATTAACATATTATCTGAAAAATTAAACTATAATTGTATGATTGTAGGTGATCCATCAACAGGTAAAAGTTTGATATTAAAATACTATTCTGCTGTGTTAAATAACTACAATAACATTACAACAAATGGAATTAGTGTTTCCATTCCAGGACTTAGAGGGACACGTAGTAACATTAACTTATTTGGTCGTGAAATTAAAATAGTAACACCAGGTCTTCTTGGAACTTATCGTAGCATACATATTGATGAGGCAGGAGAAAATCGAGAACTCGTCCAACACCTAAAAACATTTTTACTAGAAGATAACTATAGCTACGATAAAGCAGGTGGGACAGGGACTACAAATAAAAGAACAGCACACATAAATGTATCTGAAAACTTAGATTATAATCACGTAGGCCAATATAGAGGTGCTATTAGAAAAGCATACAAAGATTTAATGGTGACAATTGAAGGGGAAAATAAAGAAGAGTGGGATGAAAGCTGGGATTTATATAAACCAATCCATATGTATGATAATCCATATCTAAGAAAAATAATAAGAGAGAAAAGACTTGAATTTCAAATGAAAAAAATATGGTGGATTGATGGACATGACTTTGCATTACACGAGAGGTTTCCGTTTTATTTTTACTTAGCAACAGAAAAAGAATTTATTAAATTAAAAAACGTGCAAAAAGAAAACGCATCAAGAAAAATACTAAGTGAAAAACTAGAAATTACAAGGGCATTATACACAGATGTCCTTGAAAACTTTTTTAGATCACTAAGTGATTACAAAGAGGGTAATGGTGATATAGACGCGTTTGATGATCTTGATAAAATACTTGACGCATACAACTTGCACCTTGATGCTAGAACTCGTGAAATGTATTATAAATTACTAACATATTCGAGAATATTAAATAAGAGAAAAAACTTTCATAAAATGGATTTTGAACTCGTTGAATGGTTTATTGAAAACACTAATGTAAAAGTTGATGTAGCAGATATTTCAACATATAAATTAATTGGACCACCAAGTAAAAATGAAATAAAAAATCAAGAATCACAAGAGGAAAATGCAGAAAATAATGACATATTTTCAATACCTCTTGACGACTAAAACACAAAATATATAAAGAACAAGACTATTCATAAATTAGGTTTAAAGAAACCCAAACCTTTGCACGTCTTTGTGTTTATTGAACCATACACGAAGGCGTGCATCATATTCAAAATGTCAGAGAAAACACCAGAGGAAATTGTAGCAGAGAGGAGAGCTGCATTATTTAACATTAAAGTGGAAAATGCAGGTTTTGGTAATATACTAAAACATGATGAAAAAAAGAATAAAATGTTAAATATAGAAAGAGAAAAAGTTGCAACTATTATGTCAGATAGATTTAACATCAAAGGTGCCTACAAAAAATTAAATGGTCTAAAAAAATGAAAAGTGAAATAAAAATTTTTATTGACACACATTTCAAAAGAAATGAAGATGATATAGAAATGGAAGTATTTGAGGAGGACTTTCATAAAGCAATACATAATTTTATGGTGTCGCAATTAGATGAGGAAATGATTAATAATGTCGTATTAGCTAATGCTGTGCCAAACTTCGAAATGTCAATTCCAAGTCATATAAACGAAGTTGCAGATACTGGAAACATTAAAATAACTGTTCAAAACGAAAGTGATAAAACAGAAACAATTAATATCAAAACTATAAAAGAAGATGTGGAAGTTGAGAAATTAACACCACACTTTTCACTATTTGGAGATGAAGAAGATGATGAATAAAGAGGAATACATACTAACTAAATTTAAAGAATACTTTTCAAAAGAATACGAACAATTTGAGAGAAGATATGAAGAAGAAATAGCACTTGCAAATAAAGTATCAAAACCAAAAAAACCTACATTAAAATACAAAGAAGAATGGTTTGAGACTATGGATAGAAAAAAGTTCGTACAATTACTTGTTAAAAAATACAACATGAATCCAAAAACTGCAGATAGACGATACTATGATGTAAAACATTTAACACCTACTAAAATAAAAGTAGAACAAAAAGAAAAGAAAAAATATGATAATGATCAAAAAACTCCAATAGATGAGTGGAAAAATATTACTCTTCAAGATATGATTAGAATGAACATGAAACTAACTAGAGAGTTTATGAAAAAACATGGTTTTTTAGAATCCGAAATTAATTACTTAATTGATGAAGGTAGGATAACACTCGAGGACTAAAATGGCTTT
>PWIZ01000212.1 GCA_003560175.1 Halomonas sp.
CTACGCAGGGTTCGGCGCGGGCGGTAAGGGAGGTTGCTGATATCAACGCCGGGAATCAGCCAATGCCATTGCCCTCCGGACCCGGAAACGCCGGCCGTCGAATACTGCTCGGCATCAGTGCCGGGATCGCCGCCTACAAGAGCGCCATGCTCGCCCGCCTGCTCAAGCAGGCCGGCTGCGAGGTGCGCGTCGTCATGACCCAGGGCGCCCAGGCCTTTATCACCCCCTTGACGTTACAAGCCTTGACGGGGGAAGCCGTGCGCACCTCGCTGCTCGACCCTGAGGCCGAGGCTGGCATGGGCCATATCGAGCTGGCCCGCTGGGCCGACACCATCCTTATCGCCCCGGCCACCGCCGACCTGATGGCACGGCTGGCCGCCGGCATGGCCGACGACCTGCTCACCACCCTGTGCCTGGCAAGCGAGGCCGAGAAGGTGATGGCGCCGGCCATGAACCAGGCCATGTGGCGCCATCCGGCCACCCTGCGCAACGCCGCCAGGCTCGCCGAGGATGGCTGGCGGCTGCTCGGCCCCGCCAGCGGCGACCAGGCCTGCGGCGACGTGGGTCCGGGTCGCATGCTGGAGCCCGAGGCGATCGCCGAGGCCCTGCTGGCTCCTTTCACGGCTACGGCGCCCGATGCCGCGCCAGCTCCTGTTACGGCGCCCGATGCCGCGCCGGCTCCTGTTACGGCGCCCGATGCCGCGCCGGCTGAAGCGCCCACCTCTCATGAGGCCGCCGGCCTGACGATCACCATCACCGCCGGTCCCACCCGGGAGCCCCTGGACCCGGTGCGCTACCTCTCCAATCACAGCTCCGGCAAGATGGGCTACGCCCTGGCCGAGGCCGCCGCGGCACTGGGTGCCCGGGTAGAGCTGATCAGCGGCCCGGTCGCCCTGCCCTGCCCCGCAGGCGTGGAGAGGATCGACGTGGAAACGGCGCTCGAGATGCACGAGGCCGCGAAGCGACTGGCGCCGGCCAGCGATATCTTCATCGGCTGCGCCGCGGTGGCCGACTACCGCGCCGAAAGCGCCGCCGAGCACAAGATCAAGAAGGTCGAAGGCGAGGATGACCTGGTGCTTCGCCTGATCAAGAACCCCGACATCATCGCCACCGTGGCCGCCCTGCCGGCGGCAAGCCGTCCCCTGGTGGTGGGTTTCGCCGCGGAGACCCGCGACGTGGAGGCCTACGCCCGGGGAAAGCTCGCCCGCAAGGGCCTCGACATGATCGTCGCCAACGACGTCTCCCAGGCGGGGCTTGGCTTCGGCAGCGACGACAACGCCGCCCTGCTGCTGTGGCGCGAAGCCTCGGCCGCGGCCACGACCGGGGGGCAGGAGGGCCCGGACCAGGAAAGCTTGCATCAAGAGACCCTGGGCCCGCAGCCCAAGCGCGACCTGGCCCTGGCGGTGATGCGCCGCGCCCTGGCCTGCCTGGCCGCCCGCCACTCGCCCTGAACGCGACTCGTGCTGAACGCCCCGACCGAACTCTCAATCACCTCACCCCTTCAGGAACGCCCGATGCCCCACCCTGACGCCAAGCCTCGCCTGGCCGTGAAGCTCCTCGACGAGCGCCTGCGCGACCATATGCCCCGCTACGCCACCGAGGGCTCTGCCGGCATGGACCTGCGCGCCCTGCTCGACGCCCCGCTCAGCCTCGAACCGGGCCAATGCGAGCTGGTGCGCACGGGCCTGGCCATCCATATCGCCGATCCCGGCCTGGCCGGCCTGATCCTGCCCCGCTCGGGGCTCGGCCACAAACACGGTATCGTGCTCGGCAATCTGGTCGGTCTGATCGACTCCGACTACCAGGGGGAGCTGATGATCTCGGTGTGGAACCGCGGCCAGAGCGACTTCACCCTCCAGCCCTTCGAGCGCCTGGCACAGTATGTGCTGGTTCCCGTGGTGCAGGCCGAGCTCGAGGTGGTGGACGACTTCGAGCAGGGGCCCCATGGAACTGACACGCGGGGCACCGGCCAGCGTGGCACCGGCGGTTTCGGCAGCTCCGGCCGCCACTGACGCCCAGCCCCGACGCACCCCACAGGACAAGGACACCCATGACCGCCGAGACTCAGACCGTTCCCGCCACCATCTTTCGCGCCTACGACATCCGCGGCATCGTCGATGATACCCTCACCGAGCCCACCGTCGAGCTGATCGGCCGCGCCATCGGCAGCGAGGCCGCCGCCCGCGGTGAGTCCACCGTGGTGGTAGCCCGGGATGGCCGCCTCTCGGGCCCGCGGCTCAGAGACGCCCTGATGCGCGGCCTGACCGCCGCCGGCCGCGACGTCATCGACATCGGCATGGTGCCCACCCCGGTGCTCTACTTCGCCACCCATGTGCTGGACGGCACCGCCTCCGGGGTGATGGTCACCGGCAGCCACAACCCGCCGGACTACAACGGCTTCAAGATCGTGCTCGCCGGCGAGACCCTCTCCGGCGAAGCGATCACCGCCCTGCACACCCGCATCGTCGAGAAGGAACTCGTCGAGGGTCAGGGCAGCGTGCGCGAAGTGGACGTGCGTAGCGCCTACCTGGCGAGAATCCTCGCCGACGTGCGCCTGGCGCGCCCCCTCAAGGCGGTGGTGGACTGCGGCAATGGCGTGGCCGGCGAGCTGGGGCCGCAGCTGATCGAGACGCTCGGCGTCGAGACGATTCCGCTGTTCGCCGAGATCGATGGCACCTTCCCCAACCACCACCCGGACCCGGGCAAGCCCGAGAACCTGGTGGACCTGATTCGCACCGTGCAGGAGACCGGCGCCGACATCGGCCTGGCCTTCGACGGCGACGGCGACCGCCTGGGCGTGATCACCCCCTCCGGCCGGATGATCTACCCGGACCACCTGATGATGGCCTTCGCCGAGGACATGCTCGAGCGCAACCCGGGCGCGAAGGTGATCTTCGACGTCAAGTGCACCGGCAACCTGGCCCGGGTGATCGACGAGGCCGGCGGCGAGCCCGAGATGTGGCGCACCGGCCACTCGCTGATCAAGGCGCGCATGAAGGAGACCGGCGCCCTGCTGGCCGGTGAGATGAGCGGGCATATCTTCTTCAAGGAGCGCTGGTACGGCTTCGACGACGGCCTCTACGGCGCCGCCCGCCTGCTGGAGATCCTCTCCCGCCAGACGCTGGACGCCGACGCCTTCTTCGACCGCTACCCCCAGGACCTCGGCACCCCGGAGATCAACGTCACCGTCACCGATGAGACCAAGTTCGACCTGGTGGCGCGCCTGGCCCGTGAAGGCGACTTCGGCGATACCGGCGTGAAGACGACCCTGGACGGCATCCGCGTGGACTACCCGGACGGCTGGGGCCTGTGTCGCGCCTCCAACACCACCCCGGTGCTGGTGCTGCGCTTCGAGGGCAAGACGCAAGCGGCCCTCGATCGCATCCGCGCGCAGTTCGCCGC
>PWIZ01000025.1 GCA_003560175.1 Halomonas sp.
ACGCGGAGATGATCTCCTCCATGGGCATGATCGGCAGCTGGCTCACGTCCTCGCTGATGCCGCTGAAGGCCAGGTAGGGCACCCGGTAGTGGTGGTCGGTGGAGATGTCCCGGGCCACATCAAGAATGTCGGCCACCACCGACGACGCGGTGGGCTCGGCGCCGGCGCCGGCGCCGTAGTAGAGGGTCGGACCCACGGCGTCGCCCATGATGGCAATGGCGTTCTTGACGCCGTGCACATTGGCCAGCAGCCGCTCCTTGGGGATCAGCGTCGGGTGCACGCGCAGTTCCAGACCCTGATCGGTGCGCTTGGAGATGCCCAGGTGCTTGATCACGTACCCCAGGTTATCGGCCTGCTCCACATCTTCGGCAGTCACCCGGGAGATCCCCTCGGTGAAGGCCTTGTCGAACTGCAGCGGCACGCCATAGGCGATGGAGGCGAGGATGGTCAGCTTGTGGGCGGCGTCGATGCCCTCGACGTCGAAGGTGGGATCGGCTTCCGCATAGCCCAGCGCCTGGGCCTCGGCCAGCACATCCTCGAAGGCGCGGCCCTCGTCACGCATGTGGGTGAGGATGTAGTTGCCGGTACCGTTGATGATGCCAGCCACCCACTCGATGCGGTTGGCACCCAGTCCCTCGCGCAGCGACTTGATCACCGGGATACCCCCGGCCACCGCTGCCTCGAAGGCCACGATCACACCCGCCTCGTGGGCCGCCGCGAAGATCTCGTTACCATGCACGGCGATCAGCGCCTTGTTGGCGGTAACCACGTGTTTGCCATTCTGGATGGCCGTGAGCACCAGCTCCCGTGCCACGTCATAGCCGCCGATCAGCTCCACCAGTACATCGATATCGGGGTTGGTGGCCACCTCGAAGACATCGGCGGTGGTCTGAATACCGGTGAGGTCGCACTCGGGATTGGGCGTGCGGTAGGCCACCTGCTCGATGACGATCGGGCGGCCCGCACGCCGCGCAATGTCATCGGCGTTGCGTGTCAGCACGTTGAAGGTACCGCCGCCGACGGTACCCAGCCCACAGATTCCTACTCTCACCGGTTTCAATGTCTCGCTCCTGCTCGTCTGTTTCTTTGTGTTCAGGCGTGGTGTCTGTCGTGTATGGCTCGCCGGGACTCAGTCTTCGATGCCGAGCATGGCGGCCAGGCGCTCCGCCGGCACATAGCCGGGGACCAGGCGGCCATCCGGCATCACGATGGCCGGGGTCCCCTGAACGCCGAGTTCCAAGCCCAGATGATACTGTGCCTCGACCGGATTGTCGCAGTCGGCGGCCCCGGAAAGCGACTCCTGGCGCTTGGCGGCGCTCATCGCCTCACTGGGGTTGGCGTCACACCAGATCTGCTGCATGGTGCGAGCGCCCTGGGCATTCATGCCCGTACGTGGGAAGGCAAGGTAATGCACCTCGATACCCATCTCGTTGAGCCGCGGCACCTCTTCATGGAGCTGGCGGCAGTACGGGCAGGTCGTGTCGGTGAAGATCACCACCGCGGCGCGACTCTCATCGGCGCCGCGGAAGATCACGCGCTCGGACTCGGGCACCTCGGCAAGGCGCGCGGCGCGCTCGCCATTACGCCCCTGCTCGGTCAGGTTGACAAGCCCCTGGTCGCCGTTCTCGTAGAGGTCGCCCACCAGGAAGTGGCGGCCCTCTGCGTCACTGTAGAAGCGCTCGCCTGTCTCCAGGTGCACCGAGAACAAGCCCGCCACGGGCGTCTCGCTCACGCTCTGCACCGGCATTGGCTGACCGTTGACGGCCAGCCGCTCGGCCAGCCGTTCCGTCGAATCGGCCTGGGCCAGCAGCTGCACGGAAAGGGTGGTGGCCAAGAGGCCGCCGAGCAGGGTCCGTAAAGAGATGTTCATCATTCAGCCTCTGGGATGATGGTCAGCATGCAGACGCTCGAGGCGCGCCTGCGCCACATGGGTATAGATCTGCGTTGTCGAGAGGTCGCTGTGACCCAGCAGCAGCTGTACGACACGCAGGTTGGCCCCATGATTCAACAAATGGGTAGCAAAGGCGTGACGCAGGGTGTGCGGCGACAGCGGTCGCTCGATCCCCGCGGTGCGCGCATGAGCCTTGATACGGTACCAGAAAGCCTGGCGAGTCATGGATCGGTCATGCCGCCCCGGAAAGAGCGCCGACCGGGTGGGGTCGCGCATCAGGCCGCCCCGTGACCCACGAAGGTAGCGTGACAGCCACTCTATCGCCTCCTCACCCAGGGGCACCAGGCGGTCCTTGTCGCCCTTGCCGCGCACGCGCACCACACCCTGGCGCAGGTTGACGGCATCGGTGGTCAAACCGACCAATTCGGAGACGCGCAGCCCCGCCCCATAGAGCACTTCCAGCATTGCACGGTCACGCAGGCCAAGATCGGTGGCGACATCGGGAGCGGCGATCAGTCGCTCCACCTCGTCCTCCTCTAGGGTGTCCGGCAAGTTAGGCCGCACCCGAGGCAGCCGCACCTCGGCCAGCGGATCACCCTCGACGAGCCCCGACTCCAGGGCCCAGCGGTAAAAGCGGCGCAGGCTCGAGAGCAGCCGGGCGTTGCTGGTGAGCCGATAGCCCGCCGCGCGGCGCTCGTCGAGCCAGGTCGGCAGGACCGTCGGGGAGGACGCAAGCAGCGTCTCGTCGCTCTCGGCCAGACGCCTCACCCAGGCCGAGAGATCACGCCGATAGGCCGACAGGGTGTGCTCACTGACGCCCTGCTCAAGCCACAGGGCATCGAGGAAGGCATCGATACGAGCGCTGTCGTCGAGTGTATTCATGGCGACTCAAATGGCTCGTCAGGATGGCCCGCCGAGGCGACTGGCCCAGATGGCACGAGACCCCGCCCCGCAATTGCGGTGACGGGGTCTCGAAAGGCCGGGCGATGCCCGGCCCGCCGGCGGAAGAGGCGGAGCCTCAGCCCAGCTTTTCCTTGATACGGGCAGACCTGCCGCTGCGCTCGCGGAGGTAGTACAGCTTGGCCTGACGCACGTCGCCGCGACGCTTGACGCTGATGGAGTCGACCAGCGGGCTGTAGGTCTGGAAGGTACGCTCGACGCCGACGCCGTGGGAGAGCTTGCGCACGGTGAAGGCGGAGTTGAGGCCGCGGTTGCGCTTGCCGATCACCACGCCTTCGAAGGCCTGGAGACGCTCGCGAGAGCCTTCCTTGACCTTGACCTGGACGATGACAGTGTCACCGGGGGCGAAGGGCGGAATTTCCTTGCTCATCTGCTCGGTTTCGAGCGCCTGGATCACCTTGCTCTTGCTGCTCATGACAACTAACTCCTTGATAACCTGATTCATCCGTCGGCTTGAACGGCCGATGAATCGTGATCCCGGCGCCCGAGCGAGCTCGAGAGCGCGGGAGATGATGGGTGACGCAGGTCCGCGACGGGGGGGATTGCCCGCAGGCTCAGCCCTCAGCGTCTTGCGTCCTGCACCTCCGCCCTGACCCGCTGACAGGCAGGGCGTGTTCTTCGATGAACTCAGCCAACAGCTGACGCTGCTCCTTGCTCAACACCCTGCCCTCGAGCAGGTCGGGGCGGCGCAGCCAGGTACGCCCCAGGGACTGCTTCAACCGCCAGCGTCGGATGGCGCCGTGGTTGCCGCTGAGCAGGACCTCCGGCACACACCGCCCGTCGATCTCCTCCGGGCGAGTATAATGCGGGCAGTCCAGCAGCCCGTCGTTGAACGAGTCCTCGACCGCAGAATCCTGATGACCCAGCACCCCGGGCACCAGCCGTGCCGCGGCGTCGATCAACACCATGGCCGGCAGCTCACCGCCACTCAGCACATAGTCACCGATCGACCACTCCTCATCGATGTCCGCTTCCACCACGCGCTCATCGATGCCCTCATAGCGTCCGGCCACCACCACTAGCGGTGGGCCCGACACCAACTCCTGAACGCCGGCCTGGTCGAGCCGCCGCCCCTGGGGCGACAGGTAGACCACCCTGGGACGCTGCCCGGCGGCCTGCTCGCCCCGCTCTCGAGCGGCGTGTATCGCCGCACGCAGGGTTTCGACCTTCATCAGCATCCCTGGGCCGCCACCATAGGGGCGGTCGTCCACGGTGCGATGCCGGTCGGCGGCGTAGTCGCGGGGGTTCCAGAACTCCAGCGCGATGCGCCCCTTCTCTACCGCTCGCCCGGTGACGCCGTGGCAGGTAATTGCCTCGAACATCTCGGGAAACAAAGAGACGACACCGATCCACATCGCCGCTTGCTCATCGGAGCCATCGACCATCAGAATTCGGGATCCCACTCGACGGTCATGACGCCACTCTCGAGATCCACCTCAAGGATTACCGCCTCGGGCAGATAGGGCAGCAGCCGCTCCGCGGCGTCGATGGCATCGACATCCAGCCCCCCCTTCACGACCATGACGTCGTTGGCGCCAGTTTCGAACAGGTGGTCGATGCGTCCCAGCACGACGCCTTCACGGGTCACGACCCGCAGGCCTTCGATCTGGTGCCAGTAAAGCTCCCCGGCATCGAGCTCGGGCAGCTCCGCCTTGGCCAGCAGGATATCGGCACCGGCCAGCGCCTCGGCATCCTCGCGGCTATTACACCCCTCGAACTGGGCCACCAGGCCCTTGCCGTGACGACGCCCCTGCAGCAGGCGACGACGCTCCAGGCTTTCACCACACCTCAATACCCACTCGGGGTAGTCGAGGATGCCCTCCATGGGGCTGGTGTAGGAATACACCTTGAGCCAGCCCTTGACGCCGAAGGGGCTGGTTAACTTCCCCAGCACCACGTGATCGTCAGCGGGCTGAACGGTAGCGTGTTCGCTCATCGACGACCTCGGTATTCTTTCTCGAACGTCTTCTCGAACTTCGGCGGAAGGCAGCAAGTCAGGCTCAAGCCTGCTTGCGAGCTTCCTTGACCAGCTCGGCGACGCGATCGGAGAGCATGGCGCCCTGACCCTGCCAGTGAGCAATGCGCTCGAGATCGACGCGCAGGCGCTCTTCCTGACCGCGAGCGATCGGGTTGAAGAAGCCAAGGCGCTCGATGAAGCGGCCGTCGCGGGAATTGCGAGAATCGGTAACGGTCAGGTGGTAGAAGGGACGCTTCTTGGCGCCACCACGTGCCAGACGAATGGTAACCATAGCCTAGTCAGTCCTTCGGTTGTGTTGGATTCGGTCACGACAAGGACCGCGACAATCGCGGTCCTGCCAGTGAAGAGGCAATATTCTACGGAATACAGCCACGATTGGGAACCTTTTTTCAGGCTCAGCGCCTGGGCAACCCGCCGGGGCCACCCATTCCCCCCATGCCGCCGGGGCCTCCAGGGCCTCCGCCGCCCATCATGCCGGACATACCGCGCATCATGTTCTGCATGCCACCCTTCTTGCCGACCTTCTTCATCATCTTCTGCATCTGCTTGTGTTGCTTGAGCAGACGGTTGAGATCCGGCACCTGCAGGCCTGCGCCGGTGGCGATGCGCCGCTTGCGTGAGCCATTGATGATCTCCGGGCGACGGCGCTCCTGGGGGGTCATGGAATTGATCAGCGCCTCGAGCTTACCCAGCTCCTTCTCGGGTCCGGGACCCTGAGCCATCTCGGCCATCTGCCCCATGCCGGGCAGCTTGCCCAGCAGGCCACCCATGCCGCCCATCTTCTTGAGCTGCTGGAGCTGGTCGCGGAAGTCCTCGAGGTCGAAGCCCTGACCCTTCTTGACCTTCCTGGCCAGCTGCTCCGCCTTGCTCTTGTCGACGGTGCGCTCGGCCTCCTCGATGAGCGACAGCATGTCGCCCATGCCAAGAATCCGCGACGCGATGCGGTCAGGGTGGAAGGGCTCCAGGGCGTCGACTTTCTCACCCATGCCCATGAACTTGATCGGCTTGCCGGTCACGTGGCGCACCGACAGAGCCGCGCCGCCACGGGCGTCGCCATCGGCTTTGGTGAGGATCACGCCGGTCAGCGGCAGCGCTTCATGGAAAGCCTTGGCGGTGTTCGCTGCGTCCTGGCCGGTCATGGCATCGACGACGAACAGGGTCTCCTGGGGCGAGACGGCCTGATGCAGCGCCTTGATCTCGGCCATCATCGCCTCGTCGATGGCTAGACGACCGGCGGTATCCACGATCAGGACGTCGTGGAACTGGATCTTGGCATGCTTGATCGCCGCCTCGGCGATGTCCACAGGCTTCTGATCGGAGCGCGACGGGAAGAAATCGACGCCCACCTCGGCGGCCAGGGTCTCGAGCTGGTCGATGGCCGCCGGACGATAGACGTCGGCGGAAACTACCAGCACCTTCTTCTTTTCGCGCTGCTTGAGGTAGCGCGCCAGCTTGGCCACAGAGGTGGTCTTGCCGGCGCCCTGCAGGCCGGCCATCAGCACCACCGCAGGGGAGCCCTTGAGGGTCAACCCCTCGTTGGCCTCGCCCATGGTCGCCTCGAGCTCTTGCTGGACGATCTTGACGAACTGCTGGCCCGGCGAGAGGCTCTTGGAGACCTCCTGGCCCACCGCACGCTCGCGCACCCGTTCGATGAAGTCCTTGACCACCGGCAGGGCGACATCGGCCTCGAGCAGTGCCCGACGGACCTCGCGCAGGGTCTCCTTGATATTCTCTTCGGTCAGGCGCGCCTGACCCTTGATCGACTTGAGCGTCTGCGAAAGACGCTCGCTGAGATTCTGAAACATTGGCCTCTCCAGAGATGACGGCCCGAAAGTGGCGACGATTATACGCGCTGTGGCCGCCAGTCTCCATGCGCTACGCCTCCCTGCCCCTGTCGCCGATTCCGGCCACGGCGACAGGGTGACACATCCGCTGCGCTGTGCGCTGCCCGGGGGATTGGGTATAGTAGCACCACGCCATTAACACTCACGTCATTCACTCCACAGGCGCACGGAACGCAATCGATGCAGGCGCTCTCCCTGGCCATTCTGGCCTTGCTTCTCTATCTCGCCGCTGCCTCCTGGCAGGGCCTGGTGCTGCTTCACAGGGCCTCACCACAGCCGCTGCTGGTGCGCGGCATGATCCTGCTGGGGCTGCTCTGCCACCTGCCGCTGGCCGTCGGCCTGTTCGGTCACGGCGAGCCGGTGATGCCCGGCATCTCCACCAGCGTGATCCTGATCAGCGCCGGCGTGGTCGCGATGCTGCTGCTGGTCAGCCTGTTCAAGCCGATACTCAACGCGGCCGTGGGTATCCTGCCGCTGGCTGGGCTGGCACTGCTGCTGGCGGCGTGGCTCCCCAGCCCCGAGCGCGTCGAGGGACTGACCCCGGGTATCGCCCTGCACGCCCTGAGCTCGCTACTGGCCTTCGCCGTACTGGCCATTGCCGCCGTTCAAGCGGTGCTGCTGGGCCTGCAGAACCGAGCACTGCGCCAGCACCATATCCGCGGACTGGTTCAGGCGCTGCCACCGCTCACCACTATGGAGCGAGTTCTCTTCGAGCTGATCTGGGGCGGTGTGGGGCTGCTTACCCTGTCGATCTTCAGCGGCTTTCTGTTCCTCGACAGCATGTTCGCCCAGCACCTGGCCCACAAGACCATCCTCTCCCTGGCGGCCTGGATGATCTTCTCGGTGCTTCTTTTCAGCCACCACCGGCTGGGCTGGCGGGGCATGCGCGCGGTGCGCTGGACCCTGGGCGGCTGCGGCGTGCTGCTGATCGCCTATTTCGGCAGCAAGTTCGTGCTGGAGGTCCTGCTGGGCCGCGGCTGAGGCCCTCCCCGGCGCCTTGACAGCGTGCGTGCACGTCCCGTCAAATCGAGCCTGACACGCCAACGAGGACCCTTCGACTTGAGCGACGACTTCCCGCTGGGATTGCTGTTCGGCCTACTGTTCCTGCTAATCTGCCTCTCCGCCTTCTTCTCCAGTTCCGAGACCGGCATGATGTCGCTCAACCGTTACCGGCTGAGCCACCAGGCCAACAGCGGCGAACCGAGGGCACAGCGCGTAGCGCGGCTACTGGCCAGGCCAGACCGTCTGATCGGCGTGATCTTGATCGGCAACAACTTCGTCAACAACCTGGCGGCCTCCATCGCCACTATCATCGCCATCCATTTCTTCGGCGAGGTCACCGGCCCCGCGGTGGCCACGGCACTGCTGACTATCACCGTACTGATCTTCGCTGAGGTGACCCCCAAGACCTATGCGGCGGTGAAGCCCGAGCGTATCGCCTTCCCCGCCTCCCGCGTGCTGGAGCCACTGCTCAAGCTGCTCTACCCCCTGGTCTGGCTGGTCAATGCCATCTCCAACGGCCTGCTGCGCATGATGGGCGTGAAGAACATCGACGGCAGCGGCGACCACCTGACCCGCGACGAACTGCGCACCGTGGTCCACGAGGCGGGCACCCTGATTCCCCAGCGCCACCAGGCCATGCTGCTATCGATTCTCGACCTGGAGAACGTCACCGTGAACGACATCATGGTGCCGCGCCACGAAGTGATGGGTATCGACCTGGATGACGACCTGGAAGTGATCCTGACCCAGATTCGCACCAGCCAGCACACCCGGGTGCCGGTCTACAAGGGCGACATCAACAACATCATCGGCATGCTGCATCTGCGCAACGCGGCGCGTTTTCTCTCCCGGGACGAGGTGACCAAGGCGGCCATCGTCCAGGAGGCCCGCGAGCCCTATTTCATTCCCGAGTCCACGCAGCTCCATACACAGCTGCTCAATTTCCAGAAACAGAAACGGCGCATCGGCATCGTGGTGGACGAGTACGGTGACGTGGAGGGTCTGGTGACCCTGGAGGATATCCTCGAGGAGATCGTCGGCGAATTCACCACCGATGTGGCGGGCATGGAGCAGGATATCCACCGCCAGGAGGACGGCAGCCAGCTCATCGATGGCACCGCCACTATTCGCGACATCAACAAGACCCTCGGCTGGCAGCTGCCCACCGACGGACCCAAGACCCTCAACGGCTTGATCCTCGAGCACCTGGAAGCCTTTCCCGACGGCCCCGCCTGCCTGCAGGTGGGCAACGTGCGCATGGAGATTCTCGAGGTGCGCGACAATCTGGTCACCGCCGCACGCTGCTGGCAAGCTCCTCGCCGCCGCTGAGGGCGGCCCGGAATCAGGGGCGCTCCAGCATCTCTTCCACCGCCGGTTCGGCCCAGCAGTCCGCCTCCGCCTTGAGCTCCCTGACTCGCCGCTCAAGCATCGCCCGGGTTGCCCACTCCGCGGGGTGCTGCTCGCCGAAGTGCAGCGCTACCCGGGCGCGGAAGCGGCGCGGCCGGCCGCTGAGAGCCGGACCGTTGGCGTGGGAGGTCCAGGAACCCCACAGACCCGAAAGCCCTGCCGGAATCACCGGCACCGGGTCCCGTGCCAGGATCAGCTCCAAGCCTCGACGGAAGTCGTGGATCTCCCCGTCCGGCGTCAGGCGCCCCTCGGGGAAGAGCATCACCACCTCGCCGTCGCTCAGGGCTCGACTCACCTCGTGAAGAGCACGGCGAACGTTGCCCGGGTCGTGGCGCTCCGACTCCACGGGGATCGCCCCCACCAGGCGGAACAGCCAATTGAGCCAGGGCGAGTCGTAGATCGGCTTGTCCATCAGGAAGCGTAGCGGGCGCCGACTGGCGCCGCCGATGACCAGGGCATCCATGAAGCTGACATGGTTGCAGACCACCAGGGCCGCACCATGGGCGGGAATATGGTCTGCGCCGCGCAGGCGCAGCCGGTAGACGAGACGCACCGTGAGGGAGACCAGGAGGCGCACCACCGGTCGCGGGCGACGCACCAACCACCAGATCAGCATCAGCCCCAGGCCAGCGAGCACTGCCCAGACAGCCAGCCCCCACTCCAGGGCAATCACGTCGTGGACGGCCTCGCCTTGAGCCCCGCCAGGATGGTGCAGAGCAGTTGGTCCAGCAGTTCGCCGACCTCCAGCTGCTGACCCTGCCAGTAGCCCAGGCGTTCATTGAGCCCGAGCAGCACCAGGCCGTGAACGCTGCCCCAGAGGGTGCGTGCAAGGCGCCGAGCCTCCAGGTCATCCAGCGCCGGCTGATACTCCTTCAGGGTAGCCTCCACGCGCAGAAAGAGCCCTTCGATCATGTCGCTCTGACGCTTGTCCAGCTCGCCCTCCTGGGCCAGGGGATAGTCGAACAGCAGCTGCCAGCGATAGGCATCGCGCTGGGCAAACTCCCAATAGGCGCGCGCCAGGGCGCTGAGCCGCTCCTTCGGGGTGGCTTCGCTGGTCAACGGCTCGATCACTTCGCGCAGGTGCGCCAGGGTCTCGATGTTGACGTGCTGCAACAGATTATTGAAGCTGCCGTACAGCTTGAGCAGGGTGCTGGGAGCGCAACCCACCTCCCGGGCCAGGGCGCGCAGGGAGAGGCTGTGCACCGGGTTCTCCTGCAGCCAGGCACCGCAAGCCGCCATGACCTGGGCATGGAGCGCCTCGGGTGCATGCTGTCTGGGACGAGCCATCGTTTCCTCGCGAGCCTCGAGCGGGCGGTTGCGTAAGCGGGACCGGTGCGAGGTCGCATCGGTCCGGTCACCAAGGATAGCGCATTTCGAACACTGTTTTCGATACCCGCACGTCCCCATGCCGCTTTTCCCGCTATCTCCCACCACAGAATGCGCTCCGCCCTTTCCTCCACTCCTTCACTTGGTTACCCTGAACGGCCTACCTCCTGCGGAGCGCCCATGGCCGGACGACTGCATATCGCCCCCTTCGACCTCGCGCGCCTGCTGCCAGAACTGACCGTCGACGCTCCCTTGGTGACCAGCCCCAACATGGCCCCGCGCCGCATGCTCTCGGCCATTCGCCTGGAGGCTGGCCGGCTGCGGCTAAGCCGGCTGTTCTGGGGACTCACCCCACCCTGGCTGGAAGTACTCGACCACGCGCCCCACTGCGCCCGAGCAGAATCGCTGGAGTCGCGCCCGATGTTCCGCGAGGCCTTCCAGGCGAGGCGATGCCTGGTGCCGGCCAGCGGCGTCTATGCCTGGAAACCCCAGCCGCGTTTCAAGCAGCCCTTCCTGATAACCCGAGTCGACCGCGGCCCGCTGCTGCTGGCGGGGCTGTGGTGCCGCTTCCACACCAGCCTGGCGGAGCATACCGACTCCCTGGCGCTGATCACGGTATCGACCAATCGGCTGCTGGCGCCGCTCACCGACCGCCTGCCGGCGGTGATCGACCCCGCACAGGCACAGCGCTGGCTCGATCCCGAAACGCCGCTGGAGGAGGCCCGGGCCCTGCTCGTTCCCGCCCCGTTGGAACTGTTGGGCGCTTTCCCGGTATCAAGACGTGTGAACAGTCCCGCGCAACAGGACGCCGCCTGCGCCCATCCGGTCGGGCCGATGCTGCGCCAGCCCGACTGAGGCCACCGCAATACAACGAGCCACGATGCCCAGATCCACAGGAGAGACGATGTCCCTTACCCCGACCGCCCGCGGCCTGGCCGCTGCCGCGGCCCTGCTGATCACTGGCCCCGCCCTTGCCGAGCCCGCCCCCGAGGCCGACGCCATCGCCGAGGTGGTCACGCCGCTGGTCAGCCCCCACGACAGCCGCGACTACCGGGTACTGACCCTGGAGAACGGCCTCACCGCCCTGCTGGTCAGCGACCCCGATGCGGACAAGGCTGCCGCCTCCATGAACGTCTCGGTGGGCAGCGCTCAGGACCCGGGTGACCTCGCCGGCCTGGCCCACTTCCTGGAGCACATGCTGTTCCTGGGCACCGAGCCCTTTCCGGAAGCCGATGCCTACCAGGGCTATATCTCGCGACACGGCGGCAGCCACAACGCCTTTACCGCGCCACGGGACACCAACTACTTCTTCGACATCGATCCCGACGCCCTGGAAGGCGCCCTGGACCGCTTCAGTCAGTTCTTCATCTCACCGCTGTTCAACGCCGACCAGCTGGAGAGTGAGCGCAATATCGTGCACTCCGAATACATGGCGCGCATCCGCGATGACGGCCGGCGCGAGAACGACGTGCTCAACGCGCTGCTCAATCCGGAGAACTCCACCACCGGCTTCTCCGTAGGCAGCCGCGAGACCCTGGCCGACCGCCCCCCGGGCGAGCCCAGCCTGCGCGAACGGGTGATCGACTTCTACCAGCGCTACTACGACGCCAACGTCATGCAGCTGGCGCTGGTGGCACCGCAGCCCCTGGACGAGCTCGAGTCTCTGGTCGCCGAGCGCTTCGCCGTCATCGCCGACCGCGGGCTGTCCGCTCCCCAGATCACCGAGCCGCTGGTGCTCGACGACACCCTCCCCCAACGGGTCGCGCTGCAATCGGTGCGCGACAGCCGTCAGCTGCGCCTGCTGTTCCCGATCCCCGACCCCATCGCCGAGTATCGGCACAAGCCCGCCGACCTCATCGCCCACCTGCTGGGCCACGAGGGTGACGGCAGCCTGCTGGCGGTGCTGCGGGAGGCCGGCTGGGCCGATGGCCTATCCGCCGGGGTCTCCCGCAGTGACGGCCACCACGCCCTGTTCAGCGTCAACGTCAGCCTGACCCCGGCCGGCGCCGAGGCTCGCGACGCCATCGAGGCAACCCTCTTCGCCGCCATCGAACGGCTACGCGAGGGGGGGCTCGAGGCATGGCGCTACGACGAGAAGGCGAGGCTCGCCGAGCAGGAGTTTCGCTTCCAGCAGCATGGCGCGCCCCGCCAGGAGGCCATGCGGCTTTCCATGAACCTGTCGCGCTTCCCGGTGGAAGACGTGCAGTATGCCGCCTACCGCATGGATGGTTTCGAGTCTGAGCGCAGCGAGGCCTACCTCGATGCCCTCACCCCCGACAACCTGATCCGACTCTACAGCGCCCCCGACGTGGAGGGCGACGAAACCTCCCCCTGGTTCCACGCCCCTTGGGGTAAAGACAGGGTTGAAGACAAACGCCAGGAGGACAGTACCGCAGCCGCAGCGCTGTCCGGCCTGGCACTGCCCGATCCCAACCCCTTCATCGCCGAGGACCTCACGCTGCGTGACGCCCAGGACGAACGACCGCAGCGGCTGGTGGAGGAGCCAGCCTTCGACCTCTGGCACATGGCGGACGCCACCTTCAACACCCCCAAGGTGGAGTGGCGATTCAGCCTGCAGCACCCGGATGCGGCCAGCTCCGCCCGGGATGCCGCGCTGGCCCGGCTGCTGGCCGGCTGGCTGGATGACAGCCTCAACGAGGCCTTCTATCCGGCGCGCCTGGCCGGCCAGCACTTCGAGGCCTATGCCCACGCACGCGGCATCACCCTCTCCTTCTCCGGCTGGCGCGACC
>PWIZ01000319.1 GCA_003560175.1 Halomonas sp.
GATCGACTCGGACTGGACAACGTTCGGTTGTTTGCAACAGGTATTAACCTGGTTACATGGACTGCATGGCCATGGTACGACCCTGAAGTTGCAACCAGTGGAAGTGATATCTATGGAAACATTACCGTAGCATCCTACCCAACTGAGCGACAGGTAAATGCGGGTATTGAAATCCAATTTTAATTGAATCCACAAAAATTCAAAGGGTTATAAACAATGAATACATTTAAATTAACAAGCTATATATTAGTTGCGGCTATGCTGTTGGTCTTTGCCGGCTGTAACGATATTCTTGAGGATACAGAACCACCAACAGCTGTATCCGGAGATATAGTGCTTACTTCAGAAGATGGAGTAAATGCACTGCGAGCGTCAATCTACTCTAAGCTTAGAGGATTTGGATTTTCCACCCAATACTTTATTGGGCCAAGTGCCTTTGCTGACGAGACCCGTTCACGGGTAGGTGCTTCCAGAATGGAAGGCCTCAACAATGCTGAGGGTACGTTCGGAACAACTCACCTCCGCCCATATAATCAGACTTATAGTTTGATACTGGATGCCAATCTGATAATTAGTGGAATTGAGGACAGCGTACTTCCCCAGGAAACACTGGATCAATACCGTGGTGAAGCCTTAGCACTTCGTGCGTTTGCGATGCATAACCTTGTGAAAGCATTAGGTTATGAGCCCAATGATCCTCTCGGAAGAGACGGAGAGTGGGACCTTGGTATCATTATAAGAACTGAACCAACAATTGATGTTGAAGATGCTGATCAGCGTCCTCGTAGCACAGTAAACGAAGTGTACACTCAAATTCTTGATGACCTGAGCCAGGCAAAAACACTTTTGGCCGGTACAACTGATAGAATTAGAGTCAACGAGGCTTTTGTTGATGGTTTAACTGCACGAGTTAATCTTTATGCAGGGAACTGGGCGGAAGCCAGCCAGGCAGCACAAGATGCTATCAGCAACGCAAGTGATCTTTCTCTCGCGTCAAGTGAAGAGGAAGTGGCCAATATGTTCTTTGAAACAAGTGACTACACTGAAGGGATTTTTGTACTGGATGTAAATCCGGATACGGAACCAATCGGCGGTACATCTAATACGAACGATGGGCCTGCTGCATACACATCCACACAGTGGGTTGCACAAGTGCCTACACAGATGGTGCTGGATCTCTATGACGAAGACGATTACCGAATTGGTGATTTTGTCCGAGATGAAGATGGAGAGATCGAAATCGACGATGCTACCGGTGTTCGACTGTATGAAGGTGGTTGGTATCAACCATGCTTCGACAGTACCGAGAATGATCCACAGTCAGGCTGTGATGCTGTAAATGATGATGCTCTATCCACCAACAAGTTTAATGGTGCGAATGGTAATTTATCGGATGACTTGAGATATATGCGTCTCGCTGAGATGTACCTGATCTGGGCAGAAGCTGCTGCAAGAGAAGCAAACAGTCCTGCAGCCGGTGTTGATGCACTGGACGAATTGCGACAAGCCAGAGGGTTACAACCTCTTGGTGTTGCTAATCCTGATGCATTGCTTAGCATGGATGCATTTGAGGATGAAATTCTCGATGAACGAGTGCGTGAATTGATAGTAGAAGGCCATAGATTCTGGGACCTCAAGCGAACAGGACGTGATATTCGAAATCCTGACGGTTCGCTGAAAATGGCGGCAGATTCATATAGAATCCTTGCTAACATTGGTGCCAACCTCCGTAACGTAAATCCGGAACTGGTTGAAAACCCGGGATACTAATTACTGGTCTCTCATAAATTTCAAAATTCAAAGCAGATTAGATTATGAAACGTAAACTATTAATACTCGCATTAATCCCCTTGTTTGCAATCGGTTGCAACGACCTGTTTGATACAGGGGATTTTGACCGAACGTGGGACGGCCTTCAATTAGGCCTCTTCCCGCAATCGCAGGAAGTAAGCATCGAAGATGATGGAGCCGCATCCGTAGAGGTGCAGCTTATTGGTGAGCAGCAATCTCAAGACGTTAACGTTGACTTTTCAGTTAGCGGAACGGCTGAAGAAGGTGTTCACTACAATCTTCTAACACCTTCTCCGGTAACGATAGAAGCCGGCACAAGCACGGTAGATATCGAAGTTGAGCTGATTGAAGACAGCCTTGGTGAAGATGAGTCAGGTACATTAGTTATCACTCTCGAAGAATCAAGCGATGTTGAATTAGCAACACGACTTCTTGAATCAGTAACTACTATTACTGAATAATCTTTAGTTTAATACTTTAGATAAAAAAGCCACGTTTCAAAAACGTGGCTTTTTTTATTTCTTAAATTTTATGTTGATGATGAAAAAACAGATTACAGGTTTACTATTTTTATTTATTCTTATTGCGGGCTGTTTAACTACGCCTGAACCGGAACAACCAATACGTGTTGAGTTACTTTTCCAGGTGGAAGAACTTGGTGAAACATTCGAATATGGAGAAGACTCCATCGTAATTAATGAGTTTAAATTTGCAGTGGATCGGTTCTCCATTTTTGGTGAAGAGGACCTCGAATTGGGTTCAAGTGATAGAATTGATTCCATGATATTTTTCTATCGTGAAGAGATGTCAAACAAAAACCTTGTTCTGGGAGTTGAATTAGGATTCCAGGAAGTTGACAGGTTTAATGGCTATGAAATGTTTCTGCGCCCGGTAGAAGAGCTCAGTAATGTCGATGACCGAGACTTTTTCGGATCAGAGGAGAACTATTCAGTTATAGCTATTGGGGAATTTAATGGTGAAGAATTCATCTATAACTCAACACTATCATTCGATAAATTTCAAGATTTCAGCACTATTCAGGTTGGTCAAGACAGTGAAACTTTAATTATCGATAAATCAATAATCATATCGGATCTTTTTATTGATGATTCTGAAGAACGAATTATTGATCCAACTGATCCAGACAATGAAGCGTTAATAAATAGTAATTTTGAAGAGAAATTAACTATTGAAGGATACTCACTTTCCCGATTTGTAGATATCGATTAATCTACTTTAAAAATATCAAAGCCGGCTGTTTAAATAAACAGGCCGGCTTTTTTTATTCTTCCTCATCTTATCCTTACTGAGCATTACTCTTTATATCCCAGCATGAATCAACTCACTGATTTATAGCTTCTTCTCAATAAAGATGTTTCCCTAAACATTTAAGGAATATCATACTCTTTGGGTGTGAAAATCTTATGATTTCTACTTTCTTTTCTACATCATAAGATACTTTCATAATTGTTTAAGTTAGTCATAAAAATAAATTTAATGATATCAATTTTAATATACTTGCAAAGAAATTTGTAAAAAAATCTTAAAAGTATATTTCAGTTTTATATTTCGGTCATGCATTAATAGCTTAGCATCATAATTA
>PWIZ01000258.1 GCA_003560175.1 Halomonas sp.
AGCCCGTCAGCAGCACCAGACCCGCCGCCAGCGACGGAATACCGCCGATCTGCTCGGCGACCCCCATGGCAATGGGCGACGTGACCGAACGCGGCGCCAGAGAGAGCACGGTCTCGGCGCGAGCCCCGAGCGCCATGGCCAGCCCTATCGTTGACGCCACCGCCGTGAAGATGCCGGTCAGGCAGGCGATCAGCAGCGGCACCAGCAGCCGCCGTATCCGTTCGCGATGATCGTGGAGCGGAATGGCCAGCGCCACCGTGGCGGGCCCCAACAGGAAGTGAATGAACTGAGCCCCCTCGAAGTAGGTGGCGTAGTCCATATCCAGCAGCAGCAGCAGGCCGATCAGCATGGCGATGGAGAGGGTCACCGGATGGACCAGCGGCGTGCCGCCCAGCGCCCGGTTGATCCGTACCGCCAGAGCGAAGACCAGCAGCGTCATCAGCAGCGAGAGCAGCGGACTGCCGGAGAGGTAGACCCACAGCTGATCCAGGCTGGCAATGTTCACTGGCGCTCTCCCCGACGGTTCAGACGATCCAGCACCCAAACGGTCACGGCCAGGGTGAGCGCGGTGGAGAGCACCAGGGTCACAAGGATCGACCAGATGTCCTGCCCGATCAGCTGGGCATGCACCATCAGTCCCACGCCGGCCGGCACGAAGAGCAGTGTCAGGTAGCGCAGCAGCCCCTCACCGGTGACACGCAGGCTTTCCGGCACCTTCCCGCGCACCAGCAGCCCCACCAGCAGAATCACCATGCCGAAGACGGGCCCGGGCACCGGGAGCATCAGGCCGCGGGCCAGCAGCTCCCCCAGAAACTGGCAGATCAGCAATATGCTCATCCCCGTGATCAACGGCATAGCGCTTCTCCTTCTGTACCGTTTGCTTGGCCGGCTGTGCCAGCGGGCAGACGCAGCGCCTGCCCGCCAGGCTCAGTGGGCCTTGTGGGCCTCGTCATCGGATACCGGCACCGGCTCCACTCCGGCATCGTCCAGGTCGGCCCAGGGTTCGCGCGGCGCCTCGGCACGCTCACCGGTACGCGCCGCGTAGCGCTCGCGATGCAGCGCCTTGAGCAGCCCGGCGAGCATCAGCATGATCACCACCGAGAAGGGCAGCGCCGCCATGATCACCGCGGTCTGCAGGGTTTCCAGACCGCCGGCCATCAGCAGCACGGCGGTCAGCAGCCCGAGCACCGCTCCCCAGAGGATACGATGAAAGGTGGGCGGCTCGGGGTCACCACCGGAGAGAATGGTGTTGATCACCAGGGTCCCGGCATTGGCGGAGGTGATCAGGTAGGTGGCAATCAGTACCACCAGCGCCAGCGACACCAGGCGCCCCACCTGACCAAGCCCCATGGCTTCGATGGTGGCGAAGAGCGCCGTGGCCACGTCCTTTTCTACCGCCGCGATGATGCCGCCGCCGCCGAAGAGCTCGTGATAGAGCGCCGTACCGCCGAACAGGCCGATCCAGATCACGGTGATCACCGTGGGCACCAGCAGCACGCCCATGACGAACTCGCGGAAGGTGCGCCCCCTGGACACTCTGGCGATAAACATCCCCACGAAGGGAGACCAGGCCAGCCACCACCCCCAGAAGAAGACCGTCCACTCTGCCTGCCAGCCGTCATCGCGGGTCGCGTTGGTGTGAAAGGTCATCCCCATCAGGTTCTGAATATAGTCGCCCGCCGACTCCACAGTGATGGCAATCAGGTACTGGGTCGGGCCGAACAGCAGCAGGAACACCACCACCGCAATGCTCAGCCAGAAGTTGGCCTCGGAGAGCAGGCGCACCCCCTTCTTGACGCCGGACACCACCGACAGGGTCGCGACCGTCATGATCATCGCGGTGACCGCCAGCTGCAGCGCCGTGGAGCTTGGCCAGCCGAACAGCGCTCCCAGCCCCGCATTCATCTGCTGGACGCCCAGCCCCAGGGTAGTGGCAATGCCAAAGACGGTGCCGAAGACCGCCAGCACATCCACCGCGTCACCCAGCCGTCCTTCTACCCGCTTGCCCAGCAGCGGCTGCAGCGCCGAGCGGATCGTCAGCGGCATATTCCAGCGGTAGCAGAAGTAGGCCAGCACCAGCGCCACGAAGGAGAAGATGGCCCAGCCGTTCAGCCCCCAGTGGAAGTAGGTCAGGCGCATCGCCACGCGAGCGGCGTCCGGCGTCATTCCCTCGGCCACAAAGGGGTTGCCCTGAAACTGCAGGATGGGCTGGGCCACCGCCCAGAACAGGATGCCCACCCCGGTACCCGCGGCAAACAGCATCGACACCCAGGAGAAGAAGGTGAACTCCGGCTGTTCGAAGTCACCGCCCAGGCGCACGTTCTTGTAACGCCCGGTGCCCAGCCACACCATGAACAGCAACAGGAAGGCTACCAGCAGCACGTAGTACCACTCGAGAAACGGGTCCAGCACTCCCCGGGCGGCGGCCAAGCCCGAGGCCAGTTGCTCGGTGAAGAAGGCGCCGTAGATCAATGCCACCGCCACCACCACGATCGTTACCAGGGTAACGCGTGGGTTCATGCCCTTCAGCAGCCCGCGCTGCGCCTGTCCGTACATGATCGCTCCTGACCAATTCCTTGGATTGAGCGACCCGAGCCGCCCACCAGCTTTCCAATGATAGAGCATCGCCTGCACACACCCCAGCGGGCACAACGCCAAGCGCTTGAAACGGAAGTGCAAAAGGGGCTTTCCATTTGTCCGATAACGCGCTAGTATACGCCTCGTCTTAGGGGGACTGGCCAAACAGCCAAGAACTCGAAGATTGAGTCGGAGCGTGGCGCAGCTTGGTAGCGCGTTGCAATGGGGTTGCAAAGGTCGCAGGTTCGAATCCTGTCGCTCCGACCAGAAAACACTATTAAAGCCGCCGCTTAGGGTCACCACCCAGCGGCGGTTTTTCGTTGGGTCCTGTTCTAGGTAGCAAATAGGTAGCACGCGGCGGAAACAGCCAGGCACTTGAAGCCACCTCCCCTGCCCGCTCGTCACCCGAGCAAGGCTTACTAAGCCACTGGGTCCCATCTCACCTTGCATCAGTGCAAAAAGACCTGGTGCTGCCGAATGAGATGACAGCCGCCTCGTCGAAGGTGAGCTGCGCCAGAGGGTGTCAGCTCCCAGATAGGAACCCAGGAATCCATTGACGGCCAAAGCCGCACTGCAGTAACGTCGTCTCAGCGCCGATTTGAACCATCAGCTTGCGGGCGCTCTACAAATGCAGCTAAAGCGACGCCTAGAGGCCCGCTTAGCTATGCAAGCGGGCTTTTTGTTGTCCGGCCTTCGGGCCACCGCCGATTTAAGCACCAACTTGCGGGCGGGATAGAAATGCAGCTAAAGCGGCGCCGTGACTCTCCTTTCCCCCCGAGTCGGCGCTTGCCGACCGATCCCATGGGGG
>PWIZ01000061.1 GCA_003560175.1 Halomonas sp.
CAGTAGGCGTTTGTTGTTGTGACCACGATGGTTGTGTTGGCTGAACAGGGGTTATTGTGTCTGGTGCAGGAAGTGTAATAGCAGAAGGAAGTCCTGTAGCAAGAATTGGTGATGCTACAGCAGGATGTACAAGTGGTGTAATAGTATCTGGGGCTGGAACAGTCTTCGCTGAATAGGAAAATTATGAGAAATCAAGATAATTATATTAATAGTAAACAATACATAATAGAACAACTTTTCCCCTATAGTAATGCAGATAATCAAAGTGAAGATTTTAATACACTTAAAATGAAAATCTGGGTTATTGATGGTCCTGTAAGATTAGAAGAATATGTTAATGGTGAGACACCAGACAAAGATGTTGAATCCCCAATGAATCATTGGGCCACTTTACAAAATGATTTGGTGTATTTAGATAGATATATTAGAACAAAAGATAATACATTAATCCAAGACCCACCAGAAGCAAATTTTGATGAATTATGGGAACAAAGAATCAAGGGCAAAGAAAGATTTTTAAATACAGAAAAGGAACCAGGTGTTTTTTATCAGGACTGGGAACAAAAGTACAATCAAAGACCAACTCTTTTAAGTAAAGATGATTATGAAGAGTTATACCAGTCATTTAAGACAAAAGAAACACTTGGTGAATGGGAAACATCCTTTGATATAACCAAAAAAATTACTGATTATGTTATTGATATTGAGTCAAAACAAGCAGAAGATGCTATTGAATCTAATCAAACACCAGCAGAAATTAAAACAAAATTAGATGAAAATGCTGATGACAATGTTAATAAAAATGATTATAATTATGTAGTTGAAATGAATAAATTCTATGATGAATTATGGGACATTGTTCAATCAGTAAAACCAGGCGAGCCAGAGGAATGGGTATTAGGTCAATTATATGAATTAGGAAGTATATCTTTTGTTGAATTAGAGCATTATAAGTGTATATTAGAGCACACATCAACAGAAGATAATGAACCAGGGACAGGAATAGATTGGGAAATGCACTGGGAATTAATGGAAGGTGTTGAAGAAATTCAATTAATTTTGGCCAATGTTCCCACAAAAAGAGTGCAAATAGTATTAATTGAAGGACATTCTTCACATAAAGGACCAATCATAGAATCACAAGGAACAGGTGGTTACAGATTTCAATATAGGATGGCTTCTGATGGAAGTACTATTTCATTACCAGTAACACCTCCTGTACCACCAGCCACTTGAAGTCCCACTTTGGTTACAGATTTATTAGGGGAATTAGAAGATAATTGAAATGACTGGGTTTATGCACAATACTATGAAGACATTGAAGGACCAAAACTTGAAAGTTTGGAAATTGATAAAAATTCATTACCTACTGGCACAAGTGCTCCTGGTGATTTAACAAGAGAAAGATTTGATGTGTTAAATGAGAGATGGGAAAATTTAAACAATCTTAGAGAATATCAAGTAATGAATAATGGAACAAGAAGTATTATTGAAAGTATGGTTAATGCAGAAATTCCTGATTTATTACCGGATAAAATAGCACATTTTAATACAAGAAAAGAACAAAAACAAAATTATACCAATATTCTAAAAGAAAGACGTCCAGAGTTTTTATAAATATATCCAGGAGACTATTATATGAGTGAACAATATATTGACATGGATTTTCAGACTTTTAAACAAAAGTCTATAGAAATACTAAAAGAATCTGAAACCTTCAAAGATTTTAATTATGAAGGGTCTAATATCAGTATTATCATCGAATTGTTAAGTTATTTAGTGGAAATGAATACATATTACCAGAACAAAATAATTGATAATATGTACATTGATTCTGCTACTATGTATAATTCAGTGCATAGATTAGCTAGTTTGATAGGATATAAACCAAAAGGACATATATCTGCCTATACTGACCTTAAAATTACAATAACAGGTGATTACTCAAATAAGGTTTTGACTGTTCCTGCATATTCTGTTTTCAAAACAGATGATGGAATTACATTCATCACAACAATAGACCATGTTTTTACTGTTCCTTCTGATGCAACAGAATCCTATGAGTTTACTATAGGTGTAAAACAAGGAGAACATGAACGATTGATATATTCTGGGAGAGATTTGGTTGATTATGCTATAATACTACCAACAGTGTCATATGACCATGATGATAATATTATCAATAATGAACAGAGTGTTAAATTATACGTCAATCCTAATATAAATGATGAGCAGTGGATTAGGGTTCCCGATGTTTTTCAGGTATTATCAGGATTAGAAACTGATGATAATGTTTACAGTTTTGAATATGACAAATATCAGAATTATAAAATTTATTTTTCATATGCAAGAAATTACCCTGGTGAAAATGATGAAGTAGTTATTGATTTGATAAGAACCATTGGTTCTGATGGTATAACAGGTATAAATTTAATAAATGAAGCCGATGCCCCATTTATACTTATTAATGAATCAGGAAACTATATACCTTTAGATGACATTGTAATTACTAATGAATTTAATACAATGGGTGGTGTGGACCCAGAACCCATTGAAGATATTAAATTAAATGCTACTAGTAATTTCAATATGCAATATAGGTGTGTTACCAGACCAGATTTTAATAATTACTTAAAAACAAGAACTGATGTATATGCAGTTAATGTATGAGGTGAAAAAGAACAGAACCCAGACCCAATGGTAATATATCCAGAATTATATAATCAAATTTATATTACAATAATTCCTAATGAATGAGGAACATCAACAATAGAAACCACTCCATTAACTTGAGATATTGAAGGAGAAAAAACCGTTGATATTTTTAAATCTGATAATTTTACAACAGGATATAAAGAAAAATTAGCAAAATTCCTTGAGCCTCAAAAGTTATTAAATAATTTTGAAAATTATATTTTACCTGACCTTGTGTTTTTTAGTTTTGATATTGGACTTGAGGTAAAGAGACACCATTCATTTAATTCTGTATCTAATGCTATTAATGAAAAACTAAGATATTATTTTAACCCTAAAAACAGAGTATTTGAGAGTGTTATTGATTTTAGAGAAATTAAAAAATGGTTAATTGACCCAAAGGTTTTTGTATCTAAGGACATAAATTTAAGTGCAATCAGAGGAATTAAAAATCTGGTTATAAGAGACCTAAGGCTTATAAATAGCACAGACCAGAATGAAACAATATATGAGCATGATAGTGATTTATTTCCAAGATTTACTTCACCACCATTAGAAGTTTATCAAGATAATGTTTTAAGGCCTATTGTAATGAATCTTACTCAATTCCCAATGGTGACCGAAGACACAATAAGAATTTTCGATGAAGGATAAATAAATGCCAAAGTTTTCCGATATTCCATGATATATA
>PWIZ01000123.1 GCA_003560175.1 Halomonas sp.
CCTATCTGCTGGTGATCCTGCAGACCCTGCGTTCACCGCGCAGCATCATTCCGCTGGCCTACGATTCGGGAGGGGTCACCACCTCGACGATTACGGTACCGATCATCGCGGCCCTGGGACTGGGGCTCGCCGACGCCATCCCGGGGCGCGATCCGGTGCTGGACGGCTTCGGCATGATCGCGCTGGCCTGCCTGTTCCCGATCATCACGGTGATGGGCTACGCGCAGATCGCGGAATGGTGGGAACGCCGAACGCCGCGACGACAGCTTACCTCGTCGAGAGAAGGGCCAAGGGCAGATGACGACACGGATTGTCGGAAACCTTGAAGCGAACATTCGGATAGGATGACAAGAGGCGCTGTCAGGAACGGCCTTCAGCAGACTGGTTCGGCCGGGTGCCTGAACCGGGAGCACAAATGGAGGCGGCCCCGACAGCCACATCCCGGCACACGCGACCACCACTACCGTTGCTCCCTTCCGGGCCTGGCGGGGTTTGCGGCTTAGCATTGCGGGAGGACCGACGGGGCCACCATAGCGCGACATCAATGACTTCGACGTCAACCCGGCAGTGGGAACGTTGGCAATCAACGTCTTGCCGAGTGCGAGCGCACTATAGCAATGCAGGGCTCGGCCGGCAAGGGGCGTTTCCCCCCCCAGGGGAGCCGGGGTGAACCTGACCCAACGTTGCTGTATCGTGAAAGGCAATTGTTTCTCCCCGAGAACGTCCATTGGTCGGCTTGGGATTCTGTCCACTTCCATACCGGGAGGCACTCCATGAAGAAGGATCCGAACAAGGGCTACATCGCCCTGCTGGGCTGGAGCCTGAACGCCATCGAAGCCGCAGAGAACTTCGACCGTCGCTACGTGGTGGTCGCCCCGGATTGGGCCCAAGAATACTGCCATAAGCACGATATTCCCTATGTCTCCTGGCACTTCGAGCGACTCAATGACAGCTCGCTGGATATCGCGGAGAAATTAAGGGATATGGGCGTCGATGTGGCCATCCCACTGTTCGAGGAGACCGTGGAGTGGGCCGGCGCCATCAACTCGGTGCTGCTCGGCAACCCGCGCCTCTACGGCCAGTCGCTGCTGTTGCGTGACAAGGCCCTGATGAAGCGTCGTGCGCAGCTGGGCGGCATCCGCGTGGGCATCTTCGAGGAGGCCCATGACAAGGAGGACGTCGTTCGTTTTCTCAAACGGGTCAACCAGACCCTGCTCAAGCTCGACGGCGACCCCAACGACCCCATCCATCTCAAGGCCTTCGACAAGGCCGGCTGCCTGGGCCATCGGGTGATCCGCACCCCGGACGAGGTCGATACCATCCCCGACGAGGAATTCCCGGTGTTGATGGAATCGCACTTGGACGGCTGGGAATTCGCCGTGGAAGCGTGGATCCATGACGGCAAGATCGCCTTCCTCAATATCTCCGAGTACGTGACCCTGGGCTACTCGGTGTTCGTGCCCGCCTCCCCGGAGCTCGAACACTACCGCCCCCAGATCACCGCCCAGATAGAGAGGCTGATCAAGACCTTCGACATCGAGTTCGGCCTAATCCACCCGGAGTACTTCGTTACCAGCGACGGCGAGATGTACTTCGGCGAGGTGGCCTACCGTCCGCCGGGCTTCAAGGTGTTCGAGCTGCTCGAGCGGATCTACGGCTTCAACGCCTACCAGGCCTCCATGCTCGTGTTCGACCCCAAGAGCACCTCGGAAGAGGTCAAGGCGTTCTTCCCGAAGGAAGTGGTGGACGCCGACGGCTTTGCCGGCTGCTTCGGGGTCTATCCGCGCCGCCGCGTGGTCAGCAAGCTGGAGATTCCCGAAGAGGTCGAGGACGATCCCTACTTCGAGTCCCATGAGCTCACCACGCCGATGGAAGAGACCGTCACCAAGCGGACCGCCTTCGGCACCCATTGGGGCCTGATCTACTTCAGGGGCGACAAGGCGGCACGCATGAAGGAATTGCTCAAGAATATGGAAGAGCTTGATTTCTATGTCTGATACAGGCGTCATAGAGATGACATCCTGACGACAAGGAGTCGGCGTGACCACGCACCGACAGCCGCAAGACACGAGTGCAACGCCTGAGGCCAACGAGAAACTCGTTGGCCTCTGCCAGAAGCTGGACCAGGCGATCAACTTGATGGCTAACGCTCCGGCGTTTGCCAAGCCTGGCAAGCTGCCTCGAGTGTTCGACACCGCCCGCCGAGTGCTGCTCCAGGAGGGCGGTGCCGCCGCCATCGAGGCCCGCGCCCAGGCCTTGGAAAAGGCCGGGGTCTTCATTGGCTCCGACTGGCAGACCCCCCAATACCTGGTGCCCTCGCTGACCACCCATGCCCTCAAGAGTGCCGACCCCAACCTGGTGGTGATCGAAGCGCTGAGCGAGCTGCGTCTGCTGGCCGTGGCGAAGGGGGAGTACCTGCATGACCAGCTCTCCGCCGAACAGGCCCACCACTACCTGACTCAGGTGATGGCGATCAATCTCTGGCTGCTGTTCGGCGTGCCCAGCGAGGCCGAGCGCGAGACCCAGGGCCGCCTGGCCCAGATTCCCCGCCACCTGTTCCAGCATCTGGCCGAGCGGATCGGCTACGAGCACATCATCGACCGCCTGATCGACGAGATCTGGCGCATCCTGCAGCAGCGCCCCATCCAGGTGGAGCCGGTCAAGGCGATGATCACCCAGATCGCCATCTGCCAGGCCAACCCGGAGATCGACCTGGGCATCAGCGGCCAGGGCGCCGACCGCCTGGTCAGCTCGCTGTTCGGCCCCACCCGCGCCTGCCGCGAAGATCCGGGGCTCGACATCTATCGGGAACGGCTCTCCAGCATGGACAGCACCGCTCTCCAGGGCGAGGCCACCGGCTTCGCCCGGGCCATGCATGATACCGGGCTGGTCTCGGCCTACCACCCGGTGTTGCTGCGTCACCTGCTGGATCACAGCGATCATCTGGTGGCCGAGGCGCTCGGGCTCTCGGCCACCGGTCGCGACTGTCTACTCTGCTACCGCGAGCTGGTCTCGGCGCTGATTCGCGGCGGCGTGCACCCAGCCACGCCCCAGGCTGTCTTCGGCCTGGCGCTCATGCTGGAGCGCGGCATTCTCTACCAGCCGCCGGTAGCGCCGGCCATGTGGCGCCAGATGGGGCTCACCCTCTCCGAATGGTCCCAGGCGCGGCTCAACATGGCCTTCGGCGAGGCGGTCTCGCCCAGGGCGCGGCTGCTCGAGGGGGTGCTGTGCATGCTGGGTCAGCCGCTGGGCGTGGGTCAGGGCAACAACCCTACCTGCCAGTCGGCCCGGGCCCTCTCCATGTGGGCCTACAACGATCCCGACTACCTGCTGCAGATGGTGGCCTGGGCAGCCCGTGACGACGAGATCATCATGCACTTC
>PWIZ01000086.1 GCA_003560175.1 Halomonas sp.
ATCTCGGCGGCAAAGAGTCGGGACCCTTCGGGGTGGCGCCGGGAGAGCGCCATCTTGCTGCGGATGAAGGCCTCGAGGACTTCCGCGGGATCGTCGTCCACGGAGATATCGTCAAGCAGCGCATTCCAGCGCGCCATCATGCGCTCGAGCAGGCGCACGTAGAGTCCGCGCTTGCTGCCCATGTAGTAGAGGACGTTGGACTTGGGCAGGCCTGCCGCCTCGGCAATCGCCTGAACGCTGGCCCCACGGTAGCCGTGGGTGGCGAAGACCTTCTCTGCGGCCGCCAGGATCTCTCGCTCGTTGCGCAAGCGGGTCGCCCCGTTCACCTCGCCCCTTTCCTGAGCGCGGGGCTTATCCGGAGTGCTCGAGCCTTCTGGCATAACCCTTTCCCTGTTGCGATGATCCTGCATGAAGAGTGCCGCACCGACGCGGTGCATGCAATCGGCACGGACCCGCCATGGGTCGAAGATCACTGCCGATAGCCTTGCAAAATGAGCCACGGTTGACCATGCTGACATACAACCTGACCACATGGTCAAGCTCAAGCAAAGCCAACGCTTCCCGCCAACAAGAGAGAAAAGGGCGATGATCGACTTCATGCTCAACGGGCAGCCGCGCCACTGCGAGGCCCCGCCCGATACCAGCGTGCTCGAGTTGCTGCGCGAGACGCTCGGTCAGACCGGTACCAAGGAGGGCTGCGCCTCCGGCGACTGCGGCGCCTGCACCGTAGCCATCGGCGAGGCCGGCCCCGACGGCCGGGTTCACTACCACAGCGCCAACGCCTGCATTACCCCGGCCCACCAGCTTCAGGGCCGTCATCTTGTCACCGTGGAGGGGCTCGCCCAGGGCGAGGCCCTCCACCCGGCCCAGGCCGCCATGGTGGCGTGCCACGCCAGCCAGTGTGGCTTCTGCACCCCCGGTATCGTGATGTCGCTGTTTACCCTCCATGAAGCGCAGCACGCAAGCGTAACAACGCCGGCACCGCTGACGCCCCAGCGTCTCGAAGCGGCTCTCGGCGGCAACCTCTGCCGCTGCACCGGTTACCGACCAATCCGCGAGGCGGCGCTGACCATGGCCGACTATCCCGAGCAGCGCCCCGACTGGCTGGACTTGGCCGTGGATGCCACGGCGTCGGAGCAGACACCGGCGACCGACAGCGCCTTTGTGCAGCCCACCACCCTGGCGGCGCTGGTGGAGGAGCGCCGTCACCACCCCGAAGCGCCCATCGTCGCCGGCGCCACCGACCTGTGGCTGGACGTCACCCAGCGGCTGGCTCGCTTCGAACGCCTGGTGGATGTGACTCGGGTCGCCGAGCTCAACGCCATCGAGGAAGCCACCCTCGAGGACGGCCGAGAGGGCTGGTGGATCGGCGGCGCCGTCACCTACTCCCGACTCGAGCCGCTGCTCGCCGAACACTACCCGACCTTTGCCCACCTGCTGCACCGCCTGGGCTCCGCCCAGGTGCGCAACCGCGGCACCCTGGGGGGCAACATCGCCAACGCCTCGCCCATCGGCGACACCCCGCCGGTGCTGCTGGCGCTGGGCTCCCTGCTGTGGCTCGCCGGCCCCAGCAGGGAAGGTGCGGGAAAGGCCGAGCGCGAGCTGCCCCTCGACGACTTCTTCCTCGACTACAAGAAGACCGCCCTGAATCAGGATAAAGAGCACGCAGGCGAGGTGATCCGCGCCCTCTTCCTGCCCCGCCCGGATCCCGACAGACACCTCAGGGTCTGGAAGCTGTCCAAGCGTCGTGAGGACGATATCTCGGCGCTTCTCGGCGCCTTCTCCTGGCGGCTCGAGGCGGGCGTCCTGCGCGAGGTGCGCCTCGCCTTCGGCGGCATGGCGGCCATCCCGAAGCGGGCGGTCGCCGCCGAGGCGGCGCTGGAGGGCCAGCCGCCCACGGTGGCCAACTTCCAGGCGGCCCGCGCCGCCCTGAGGCAGGATTTCCAGCCGATGAGCGACGTGCGCGGCAGCGCCCACTACCGCGAGCTCTCCGCCGCCAACCTGCTGGAGCGCCTGCGCCTGGCGATCGCCAAGTCCGAAACCCCAAGCTCCCCGGAGGTGATGCTCCATGCGTACGCTCACTAGGCTTTCCAAGGCGCCCGGTGCCGCGACCGACACGGCGCCGGACCTCTCCACCGACGCCGTCGAGGCCCGGCGCGAGCTCGAGGACCGCATCCAAGGCGCGAGCCCCTTGGCTCGTGACACCCAGACACGTGACACCCTCACGCCGGGCAGCGCCGGCACTGCCCAGGCCCACGAGAGCGCGGTAAAGCATGTCACCGGCCGCGCCGCCTATATCGATGACCTCAAGGCACCCGCCGACTGCCTGCACGTGGCGCTCGCCCTCTCGCCGGTGGCCCACGGGCGCCTGACCCGGCTGGACCTCGAGCGGGTGCGCGCCCTGCCCGGCGTGATCGACGCGGTGGGCTTTCATGAGGTGCCCGGTCATACCGATATCGGCCCGGTGTTCCCCGGCGACCCGATCTTCGTCAGTGATGAGATCAGCTACGTCGGCCAGGTGCTCTTCGCCATCGCCGCCGAGAGCCACCACGCCGCCCGCAGGGCGGTGAAGGCCGCCTTCGACGCCGGTGCCGTGGAAATTGACGAGCAGCCGGCCAGTCTGGATGCCCCGGCCGCCGCCGAGCGCGGCGAGTTCGTTCGCCCCACCCATGTCCAGCAGCGCGGCGACTGGGAGGCCAGGCTGGCCGCGGCGCCGCTGGTGGTCGAGGGCGAGCAGTTCGTGGGCGGTCAGGAGCACTTCTACCTGGAGGGCCAGGCCTGCCTGGTGACGCCTACCGAGGACGAGGGGGTGGTGGTCCACACCTCCAACCAGCACCCCAGCGAGACCCAGAAGCTGGTCGCCGAGGTGCTGGGCATCCCCTTCCATGCGGTGACCGTGGAGGTACGCCGCATGGGCGGCGGCTTCGGCGGCAAGGAGACCCAGGCCTCGCCCTGGGCCTGCATCGCCGCGCTGATCAGTCGGCGCACCGGCCGTGCCGCCCGGCTGCGACTCTCCCGGGGCGACGACATGCACGTCACCGGCAAGCGCCACCCCTTCCACAACCGGTACCGGCTGGGCGTTGACGAGCGCGGCGTGATCCAGGGCGGCGAGATCACCGTGATCGGCGACTGCGGCTATTCCCCGGATCTGTCGGACGCCATCGTCGACCGCGCCATGTTTCATTCGGACAACGCCTACTCCCTGGGCGACGCCCGGGTCACCGGCCACCGCGCCCGCACTCACACCGCCTCCAACACCGCCTTCCGCGGTTTCGGCGGGCCCCAGGGCATGATGGTGATCGAGGCGGCCATGGACGACATCGCCCGCCGGATTGGCGAGGATCCGCTGACGGTGCGCAAGC